>NZ_RJTZ01000015.1:1779-43725 GCF_024343515.1 Aquitalea sp. S1-19
GGGAGAAGGTGGCGCGCAGCGCCGGATGAGGGGCCGCACATACAGCTCGGCAAGCACACCACAAACACCGCAAGCAACACCCAATATTGGAATGCAAAACATGACCCAAGCCAGAAAAGGCATCATCCTCGCGGGCGGCTCCGGCACCCGCCTCTACCCCGCTACACTAGCAGTCAGCAAACAGCTGCTGCCGATCTACGACAAGCCGATGATCTACTACCCGCTCAGCACCCTGCTGCTGGCCGGCATCCGCGAGATCCTGATCATCTCCACCCCGCAAGACACCCCGCGCTTCGAACAGTTGCTGGGTGACGGCAGCCAGTGGGGCATCAAGCTGCAATACGCGGTACAGCCCAGCCCGGACGGGCTGGCACAGGCCTTTATCATCGGTGAAGATTTCCTCGCCGGCGCACCGTCTGCCCTGGTATTGGGCGACAACATCTACTACGGTCACAGCTTTGCCAGCCTGCTGCGCGATGCCTCAAGCAAAACCAGCGGCGCCAGCGTGTTTGCCTACCATGTGCACGACCCGGAACGCTACGGCGTGGTGGAATTCGACGCCAGCGGCAAGGCACTCTCCATCGAAGAAAAGCCGCAACAGCCCAAAAGCAACTACGCCGTCACCGGCCTGTATTTCTACGATGCACAAGTGGTCGATATCGCCAAGGCCATCAAGCCCTCGCACCGTGGCGAACTGGAAATCACCGACGTCAACAATGTCTACCTGCAACAAGGCCAGCTCGATGTGCAAACCATGGGCCGCGGCTATGCCTGGCTGGACACCGGCACCCACGAATCCATGCTCGAAGCCAGCCAGTTCATCGCCACCGTCGAAACCCGCCAAGGCCTGAAAGTCGCCTGCCCGGAAGAAATCGCCTACAACGCCGGCTGGATCGATGCAGCACAAGTAGAAAAACTGGCCGCCCCGCTAAAGAAAAACGCCTACGGCCAATATCTGCTACGACTGCTGGCTTGACATTCCAACAAACGCAGGATGGGTGCAGCGCAGCGGAACCCATCACGTACTAAAAGCCGGAAATCCGCAGTGGAAAATGGGGAATAAACCCCGTTTTCCCGTAGGAGCTGCTTCAGCCGCGATAACTCACCATCAAGCCCACCATAAATACCGGAGTCCCCATGAAAATCACCCCCATGTCGATTCCCGATGTGCTGATGATCGAGCCGCAAGTATTCCACGACAACCGCGGCTATTTCCTCGAAAGCTTCAACCAGCGCAAGTTCGAACAGCATCTGGGACGCGAGGTGCATTTCGTACAGGACAATCACTCGCACTCGGTACACCGTGTCCTGCGCGGCCTGCATTACCAAGTCGGCCAACCTCAAGGCAAACTGATCCGCGTGACCGATGGCGAAGTGTTTGATGTAGCCGTTGACCTGCGGGTCAATTCACCTACCTTTGGCCAGTGGACCGGCGGCATCCTGTCGGCAGAAAACCACCGCCAGTTATGGATACCCGAAGGTTTCGCCCATGGCTTTTATACCCTGTCGCCAACAGCAGACCTCAGCTACAAGGCGACCGATTACTGGTATCCGGCAGGCGAACGCACCGTGTTATGGAATGATGCCGATATCGGCATCCAATGGCCGTTGACCATGCCGCCGATTATGGCAGCCAAGGACATGCAAGGCATGCCTTTCAAGACCGCAGACAAATTTTGAATAAACAGGGCAAGCTCACATGCAAATCAAACTGATCCAGTTACAAAAACACTAAAAAGCCTAGGGGCTGTTGACGTTTCACATTGGCAGCCATAAAAACGCACACGCCATAGCAACCACGCTTTCGTAATTACGCTTCAACTTATCGTATCGGAACGCCACGGCTCGGTAATGCTTCAGCCGCGCAAAGGCGTTCTCCACCAGGTGTCGGTAACAATACAGCCCCCGATCCAGATCCGCATTTCCCTTGACCGAATTCCGTTTTCTTGGAATGACAGGGCGCGCTCCTTGCGCCTCAATTTGGCAACGAATACGCTCACTGTCATAGCCTTTGTCTGCCACGATCACCTCGGTCGATGGCAGTTGAGCAATCAGTTCGGGGGCAGCGGTACAGTCGTTGACCTCCCCCCCGGTAACTTCAAATGCCACAGGCAAACCATATGCATCCACCGCCAAGTGGATTTTACTCGTGTTGCCTGCACGACTTTTTCCGATGGCCTCAGGCTTCTTACCGGCTGCGCCGGTGCTGTGCTGGTGAGCTTTCGCATAGGTGCCATCGATGAACACCCACTCGAAATCTGGATCAATCAATAAGGCCTTGAAAATTCTGAGCCATTTACCGGCAGCAGACCAAGCATTGAAGCGCTTGTAGATCGAATTCCAGCCACCAAAAGCGCTAGGCAAGTCCCGCCATGGGCAACCGACGCGCATGCGGTAGAGCATTCCCTCGACGGTCATCCGCAAATCGGGCTTGTGGTAAATGGCGTGTTGAAGCAGAATTTTCTCCAGCTTCGACCAGAGCTCGTCACTGAGCATCAATCGTGGCATTGCAAACCTGCGGGGTGATCGGTGTAGGAGCCTTAATTCTGCGGGTTTGCTCCTCTTTTTTCTCCCCCTACC
Source organism: Aquitalea sp. S1-19 (assembly GCF_024343515.1). Classification (NCBI taxonomy): domain Bacteria; kingdom Pseudomonadati; phylum Pseudomonadota; class Betaproteobacteria; order Neisseriales; family Chromobacteriaceae; genus Aquitalea; species Aquitalea sp. S1-19. The sequence goes on from NZ_RJTZ01000015.1 coordinate 4,360, forward strand.
TCGAAACGTCAACAGCCCCTAGCCATACTCGTAAAATACAGCAATATTCACGTAGCACATTAAACATGCCAAATCCAAAGCCCATCTACGTCACCCAACCAAGCCTGCCTCCCCTCGAAGAGTTTCTGCCGTATCTGGAACAAATCTGGGAAAACAAGATACTGACCAATGGTGGCCCATTCCACCAGCAACTTGAAAAAGCGTTATGTGATTACCTCGGTGTCCCATACATCAGCCTGTTTACCAACGGCACACTGGCGCTCGTCACCGCCCTACAAGCCCTGCGCATCACAGGTGAAGTCATTACCACGCCGTACTCGTTCGTTGCCACAGCCCACTCCCTGTTGTGGAATGGCATCAAGCCCGTATTTGTCGATATCGACCCCATAACCCTGAACATCGATCCCGCCAAAATCGAGGCCGCCATCACGCCACACACTACTGCCATCATGCCGGTGCACTGTTATGGTCGCCCTTGTGACGTAGATGCCATCCAGAAAATTGCCGACCACTACAATCTTAAGGTGATTTACGATGCCGCCCACGCATTTGGCGTAAAAAATGGAGAGGAAAGCATTCTTAACTTCGGAGATTTATCGGTCTTGAGCTTCCATGCCACCAAGGTCTTCAACACCTTCGAGGGCGGCGCCATTGTTTGCCAAGATGCCAAAACCAAGCAACGCATCGACCATCTGAAAAATTTCGGCTTCGTCGATGAAGTCACCGTTGTAGCGCCCGGCATCAACGGAAAGATGAGCGAATTGAACGCCGCTTTCGGCTTGCTACAACTCAAGCACATCGACGCGGCACTGGCCCGCCGTAAAGAGATTGACCTCACATACCGGGAGTTATTGAGTGACGTCAAGGGAATTACCCCCCTGAATGGCGGCACTGAAAACTCAACCAACCATTCATATTTCCCCATTCTGGTACAGCGCGACTACCCTCTGAGCCGCGATGAACTGTATGAGAAACTGAAGGTCAATAACATCTACGCACGCCGTTACTTCTATCCGCTGATATCAGATTTTCCGATGTATCGCGGCATGCAATCCGCCCAGCACGTTAATCTACCCGTTGCAACGAAGGCTGCAACAAGGGTTCTTTGCCTTCCAATATATCCTACCATCTCGTATACCGATCTTAAAAAGATAGCTTCATTAATTAAAGAGAATTAAAAATGGCCATGATCCCTCCCGAAATTCTCTCCACAATGGGATTTTCATCAGTAGGTGAAAATGTTCAAATATCAGACAAAGCTTCAATCTACGGAATTGAACGAATATCGCTAGGACACAATGTTAGAATTGATGACTTCAGTGTCCTCGCTGCAGGACATGGGGGCATTGATATCGGCGATTATGTGCACATTGCAGTTGGCTCATCACTGATCGGAGCAGGAAAGATTACACTTTGCGATTTCGCAGGCCTGTCATCTAGAGTTTCTATTTATTCCAGCAGCGATGATTATAGTGGCAACTCTCTGACCAACCCAACAGTCCCGGACGAATATAAAAACGTGAAGCACGCATCTGTTTTTATTGGCCGACATGTCATAGTTGGAAGTGGTTCAGTCATATTACCCGGCATCACTCTTCAAGATGGCGTTGCGATTGGCGCCTTAAGTCTTATAACCAAAGACTGTGAAGCATTCGGAATCTATGCTGGAAATCCCGCACGACGAATCAATGAACGCAAGCGTGACCTACTGGAAATTGAAGGACGATTAAAAAATAATCATCGAGAACATCAATGAATTTAAGAAGTAATATTCTCGCCAGCTATGTTAGCCAAATTTACGTCACAGCGATAGGTATTTTAATGGTCCCTATGTACATCAAGTACATGGGTGCCGAAGCGTACGGACTTGTCGGATTTTTCGCCATGCTACAGGCTTGGTTTAACCTGCTGGACATGGGGCTAACACCCACTATGGCACGCGAAAGTGCGCGCTTTCATGGAGGGGCATGCACGGTACTAGACTATCGGCGCTTGAGCCGCGCTCTGGAGGGGATATTCTTCATCATCGCGTTGCTGGGAGGAACTCTCTTATTTTTATTCGCGGACACCATTACCAGAAATTGGCTCAAGAGCAGCGTACTGCCACACTCTGAAATTGTGACAGCTTTGCGCCTCATCGCGTTGATCGTCGCACTGCGCTGGATGTGCGGACTTTACAAAGGTATTATTTCTGGTGCCGAGAGACTGGTGTGGCTTAGCGGATTCAGCAGTGCAGTGGCCACCGGACGCTTTGTCCTTGTTCTTCCATTGCTGATTTTTTTCAGTGCTACTCCTCAAGCTTTTTTTGGATTCCAACTCGGCCTCGCGGTACTGGAATTGGCGGGGTTGGCCTGGATGGCTTATCGTCTCCTTCCATCAACCCCAGTGGGCGAGCGTATCCGCTGGCAATGGACTCCGCTCAAACCTGTTCTCAAATTCTCGCTGTCCATAGCTTTCACCTCATCTGTTTGGGTAATGGTAACCCAGAGTGATAAGTTAGTATTATCAAAAATTTTGCCTTTGGCAGATTACGGCTATTTTACGGTAGCGGTTTTAGCCGCCAGTGGAATCATAATCATCAGTAGTCCAGTCGCCAACGCATTGATGCCACGTTTGACTCGTCTACACGCCGAAAGTCAGCATGATCAAATTATTAAGCTATATCGCCAGTCCACTCAACTAGTGGCCATTTTAACAATACCGGCCACCTTGATATTAGTATTTTTTTCACGGCAAGTACTTTGGGCTTGGACTGGAGATGTCCATTTGGTGGACAAGACGGCAACTGTTCTCAGCTTGTACGCTGCAGGCTATGGTTTTTTGGCAGTGGGCGCCTTCCCCTATTATCTACAATATGCCAAAGGCGACCTGCGCTTACATCTAGTTGGAAATTTCTTGTTTTTGCTATTACTCATCCCGTCAATTATCTGGAGCGCCGGCCTCTACGGCATGACGGGAGCTGGCTGGGCTTGGTTCATAACAAATGCGCTATATTTAATAATCTGGACTCCACTCATACACAGACGCTTCTCGAACAATCTACACTTGCAATGGCTAATTCATGACATTTCAAAGCCTGCATTAGCTATCGCCTTGCCTTTTATTGCATTAAAATTTTTCATAGAATTGAGCAGCAACAGAACAACCTTAGCCTTAGAACTATTTTTAGTCTACATTTTCACTACGCTACCATCTTTTTACTTATTTTTAAAAAGCAAAAAACAGATCCACCACAATTAAAAACCACTCCACTTCCATAAAAACAAAACGGGTTATTAAATGAAAATATGCTTTATCGGCACAACCAACGCAATGCCCATGCATTACGCGAAAAGATTCAAGGCCGATGGTTATAGTGTAACTTACATTGTCGATGTCCCTCCCGAGAACAAGCTTTCAAGACCTGAGCATCAGTTCAAAGAAATAAATTTTCCTTACCCCGAGTGGATTATCGACCTTCGGACAGGGAATCATGCAGTAAGAGCTTTATCTCCGCGATTATTTTTTTCAAAAATCATAGATGCCGCCAAAGATCACGACGTATATTTTCTGACAGACTTTAGCATATCTCTCGCTCCGTATCTGCCTAATAATTCTATCAAGATACTACTACCACACGGAACAGACTTTGATTTATGGAGCCTAGATAGCGGCCCAGACAAAATAGCCACGACCGGACGATTTAAAAAATTCTCTTTATTAAAAAAAACACTAGCAGATGCAATAAAATGCAACATGCAACGAGGGGTAAGATACTCGAACTGCATCGTATACTACCCGCAAGGGTTTAACAATGAAGCAGACAAGCAACTGGAAATACTGTCAAATGAATTCAACATTGAAACCTCAATTCGGAGGTACGATGTCAGCTTCGATATATTCAACGACACCCCTACTACCCCCAAAAAAAATCATTCAAGGCCATTTAAAATAATAAGCCCTGTCAGATTTGATTTTTCAAACAAAAACACTGCCCTTGGCATATACAACAAAGGCAACGACAACATTATAAATGGGATTTCTATTTTTTTAAAAAATACAAATGCCGACATCGAAATCGTCTTCTTCAACAAAGGGCAGGACCTTGAATTGGCAAAAATTATTTCCAAGAACTTAGGAATAGACCAATACATAACCTGGAAGGACCCAGTCACATTACCCGAACTATTAGAAATTTATTTTGAATCTGACGTATGTTTCGACCAAGTCGGCACACATTGGATAGGTGCAGTAGGCGCCTATGCACTTTATGCAGGTTTGCCTCTCATTGCAAATGCATCGCAGTTTGATAGAAGCCCAATATTCCATGCATCTACTGCCGAAGAGGTTTGCTCTCAGCTAGAAACCATATATGAAAATTTTTATCAAATCGAATTAACTAATGAATTCAAGACAAACTCCAGAGATTTTGCAGAAAGAACATTTTCCATTAAATCAACTTATAACAAGCTTAAAGACTTTATAGAAAAAGCAGAAAGCCTCGGCAATAACAAGCACGGCAACACAAATTAACTTTAACCATATGAATCAATCTAATAATGAACACAATTCCGTCAAAATATCAAAACAAATACTTCCCACAGTATTATTAACCACTATTGCAACAATCACAGCCATTAGAGGAGAAGTTGAAGGCGACTATGGGAACTATGTTTATTTTTACAGTCTAGTTGGTGATTTATTTTCATGGAGCGACATCGCATCATATTACGCTCTTACACAAGGCAGCGAACTTAGCTTCTACTTCATTTCTTCAATTTTAAAAAAATTATACCCACATCACCAGTTAGTATTCGCATTTTATTCAATAGCTACTTTTTTTATAATATACAAATCAATCAAAAACTTCGGGCACATCACACTTTCTGGAACATTAATTTATATACTACTCTTTGCCTCAGCCTATTTTGTTCAAATTCGATTCGGGCTTGGCATGGCACTAGGTTTTTACGCAGTAACTTTAGCTTCAAACAACAAAAAAAAATATGCGTTCTACCAAGCTCTAGCCATAGCGATCCATTACTCAGCAGTCGTATTTATAATCCCAATTATATTAATTAAATCATCTCGCATTAGAAGTGCAATAAACAGCAACATAATTTTCATCACATTAACATCGGTAGCGTTTCTCATTGGAACTCAGCTCCCAATTGGGTGGGTACTGACATCGATAAATGACCGATACGATTATTATACAAATGAAGCTTCACTGAACGCCTTCTCTTTCATCACGAAAATAATAATATATATCGCGTACACCTCAATTGAAAAGGAAAAAACCAACAAAACAATGGCCGTTGATGTCATGATGCGATCGATGCTACTATTATCCGCATTAACTTGGTCTATTCCAATTATGTATCGGCTTCAGCTTTCATTACTTTTATGCACAACGCTTATTCCAACTATAACGCCAGCTAAGCATAAAGACACAAAATATCACATCGCAATTTTCATATTAATTGGATTCTCCGCCATCAATTTCTATCGAGTTATTGATTACCTTAATGGCTACACAATATATGTGCAATAAGAGTTTATTAATCAACGCCAGCAATCTACACGTCGGCGGCGGTATCCAGGTAGCGACCTCGGTAATCGCTGAACTAACCCTCATACCGGCCTTGCCTGCCGGTCTGGTAGTCTGGGCATCCGATGAGGTAGACGCAAATCTGCGTCAATTGGGTTGCGACCTTTCTGCATTGCCGGCCTATGAGGTAGTCAACAGTTTCGGCCTGCAGATGCTGCGCTCTCCACTGGTGCGCCGCATGCAGGCATTTGATGCAGTGCTGACAGTGTTTGGCCCGCTGTATGTCTGGAAGCTGACTGGAGCCAATGTTACCGGCTTTGCCCAGGCATGGATTATCTATCCGGACAACGATGCCTATCGTGCGCTGGGCTGGCGCCAGCGCTTGCAGGCCCGTCTGAAATTTGCGATGCAGGCCACTTTTTTCCGGCGTGCCGACATGTTGCTAGTCGAGCTTGAACATGTGCGTGAAGGGTTGCTGCGCCACGGTCTGGCATCGCCGTCATCCGTACATGTGGTGCGCAATTGCCTGTCGTCGCTGTATCTATCGCCACAGAGTTGGCAATCGGTGGCAATAGAGGATAACAGCGCCGATATCCGGCTGGGCTTTGTGGGACGCAACTATCCGCACAAGAACACCCGTATTTTCCCAGCCTTGATCGAAACGCTGTATCGAGAGCACGGCATCCGGGCCAGTATTCATGTGACGTTCACGGATGAAGAATGGGCGACCTGCGACGAAACTTTCCGTTCAACCGTATCGAATGCGGGCGCATTGTCGGTGGCGCAGTGCCCGTCGTTTTACCGCAGCATGGATGCGGTGATTTTTCCGAGTCTGCTGGAGTGTTTCTCGGCCACACCGCTGGAGGCGATGGCCATGGAGCGGCCGCTGTTTGCCTCTGACCGGCCGTTTAACCGTGATGTGTGTGCTGAGCATGCCCACTACTTTGATCCGCTTGATCCGGCAGATGCAGCCGCAAAAATTGCGGCCTATCTGCAGGATAGAAACAACGAAGGTATTAAACTAAAAGCCGCCCGCGACCATGCACTGTCTTTTTCAAGCGCTTCAGACCGTGCGCGCCAATATCTTGACTTGCTGATTACAGCCGCAGATAAAAACCAAATAAAATCCAACCGGAGTTGAAATGTTTGAAAACAAAACCCTCTTGATCACCGGTGGCACCGGTTCTTTTGGCAACGCTGTCCTGCGCCGCTTCCTGGATTCTGATCTGGCCGAAATCCGCATTCTCAGCCGGGACGAAAAGAAACAGGACGATATGCGCAAGAAGTACAACTCGCCCAAGCTCAAGTTCTACATCGGGGATGTACGCGATTACCAGTCCGTTTTGAATGCCGTGCGTGGCGTAGACTTTATCTACCACGCAGCCGCACTCAAGCAGGTACCCTCCTGTGAATTCCACCCAATGGAAGCGGTCAAGACCAATGTGTTGGGCACCGAAAATGTACTGGAAGCGGCGATCAACTGCGGCGTGTCACGCGTGGTCTGCCTGAGCACGGACAAGGCGGTGTATCCGATCAACGCGATGGGCATTTCCAAGGCGATGATGGAAAAAGTGGTGGTCGCCAAATCCCGCTCCAGTAGCAGCACGGTGATCTGTGCGACCCGCTACGGCAATGTGATGGCTTCACGCGGCTCGGTGATTCCGCTGTTCACCCAACAGATCAGTGCCGGGCAGCCGCTGTCGATCACCGACCCCGCCATGACCCGTTTCATGATGACGCTGGACGATGCTGTCGACCTGGTGCTGTACGCGTTCGAGCACGGCAACCCGGGCGATATTTTCGTGCAGAAGGCACCGGCCGCCACCATCGAAACGTTGGCCCGCGCGCTGACGGAACTGCTGGGCGTCCCGGATCACCCGATCAACATCATCGGCACCCGCCACGGCGAAAAACTGTACGAGGCGCTGTTGAGCCGCGAAGAAATGGTGGCCGCACAGGATCTGGGCGGCTACTACCGGGTCCCCCCCGACCTGCGCGACCTGAACTACGGCAAGTACGTCGAACAGGGTGAGGTCAGCATCTCCGAGGCGGTCGACTACAACTCGCACAATACCGAGCGACTAGACCAGGCCGGCATGCAGGCCCTGTTGATGAAACTGCGCTTCATGCAGGCCATTGTACGTGGCGAACATGCAGAGGCAGAGGAGTAACAGCCGATGGCGCAAAAGCACTGCCGAGTATTGGTCACCGGCGCCCAAGGGTTTATTGGGAAGAATCTGGTCGTCCGACTGAATGAATTGCCTGGATTTGCCATTGATACCTTCGGGCGCGACGATGACCCCACCACCCTACCCGACAGATTGGCAGGCGTTGATGCGGTGGTGCATCTGGCCGGTGAAAACCGCCCGCAGGATGTCTCGGCATTTGCCGAAGTCAACACTGGGCTGACCGTCGCCCTGTGTAACGCGATCCGCGCCACTGGCCGCTTGATCCCGCTGCTGCTGGCGTCTTCCACCCAGGCCGCGCAGGACAACCCCTACGGCCACAGCAAGCTGGCGGCCGAACAGGCGGTTTGCCTGCTAGCCGAAGAGACCGGCAACCCGGTGGTGGTGTTCCGTCTGCCCGGTGTGTTCGGCAAGTGGTGCAGGCCCAACTACAACTCGGTGGTGGCCACCTTCTGCCATAACCTGGGCCGCGGCTTGGCTATCCAGATAAACAACCCGGCTACCCCTCTGCAACTGGTCTATGTCGACGACGTGGTGTCCGCGCTGATCACGGCTCTGGACAAGCCGCTGCCCGGCGTTGCTCAAGGCGTGGTGCAACCCGAGTACAGCACGACGCTGGGCGAGCTGGCCGCGCAAATTGAAGCGTTTTCCGCGTGCCGTAGCAGCTTATTGAGCGAGCGGGTCGGCACCGGTCTGACTAGGGCACTCTACGCCACCTACGTCAGCTACCTGCCCAACGAGCGGTTTGCCTACACGCTCATCAAGCATGAAGACCCGCGCGGCGTATTTGTCGAGATGCTGAAAACGCCGGACTGCGGGCAGTTCAGCTACTTTACCGCCCACCCCGGCATCACCCGTGGCGGCCATTACCACCACACCAAGACCGAAAAATTCCTGGTGATCAAGGGGCAGGCCCTGTTCCGCTTCCGCCATTTATTGACCGACGAGTTGTTCGAGTTGCACACCAGCGGCGAGCTACCGCAGGTGATCGACACCATCCCCGGTTGGTCGCACGACATCACCAATGTCGGCGATGATGAAATGGTGGTCATGCTGTGGGCCAACGAAAATTTCGACCGGGAACGCCCGGATACGATCAGCAGCAAGGTTTGAAAATGAAGAAACTCAAAGTTTTATCGGTGGTCGGGACACGGCCTGAAATCATCCGCCTGTCGCGCGTGCTGGCCACGCTGGATCAGCACTGCGAGCACGTGCTGGTGCATACCGGCCAGAACTACGATTACGAACTCAACCAGGTCTTTTTCGATGATCTGGGCGTACGCAAGCCCGACTTTTTCCTCAACAGCGCCGAAGGCAGCAGCAGCGCAGCCCATACTATCGGTAACCTGATCACGGCGGTAGATGGTGTATTGGCGCAGGTACAGCCGGAGGCGATGCTAGTACTGGGCGATACCAATAGCTGCCTGTCGGTCATCCCGGCCAAGCGTCGCAAGATCCCGATCTTCCACATGGAAGCAGGCAACAGGTGTTTCGATATGCGGGTGCCGGAAGAAACCAACCGCCGCATCGTTGACCACACGGCCGACATCAACCTGACCTACAGCACCATCGCGCGCGACTACCTGCTGCGCGAGGGCTTGCCGCCAGACCAAGTGATCAAGACCGGCAGTCCGATGTTCGAGGTACTGCACCACTACCTGCCGCAGATCCAGGCATCCGATGCCCTATCGCGCCTGGACCTTTCAGCACAGCAGTACTTCGTGGTCAGCACGCACCGCGAAGAAAACATCGAATCCGAGCGCTGCTTTGGCAAGCTGGTCAACATCCTCAACATGGTGGCCGAGGAGCATGGGCTGCCGGTAGTGGTCTCGACCCATCCGCGCACCCAGAAGCGTGTTGATATGACCGGCGCCCGCTTCCACCCTCTGGTGCGCCTGATGAAGCCACTGGGCTTTCACGACTACGTAAACCTGCAGATGAACGCCAAGGCCGTCCTCTCCGACAGCGGCACCATCAACGAAGAATCGTCGATCCTGAACTTCCCCGCGCTCAACCTGCGCGAAGCACATGAGCGGCCGGAAGGCATGGAAGAAGCGGCGGTGATGATGGTCGGACTGGAAACAGACCGGGTGCGCCAAGGGCTGGCCATCTTGGCGACCCAGCCGCGTGGAGAACAGCGCGGTTTGCGCTTGGTTGCCGACTACAGCATGCCGAACGTCAGCGACAAAGTAGTGCGCATCATCCACAGCTACACCGACTACATTAATCGGGTCGTGTGGAGGCAGTACTGATGCGTCTGGCGCTGATCATCGACGATTACCTGCCGCACAGCACCCGCGTCAGCCCGAAAATGATGCACGAACTGGCGATCGAGCTTAAACGGCAGGGACACGAGCCTTTTGTGCTGACCCCCGGCGTCGATGGCCAGCAAGAGATGCTGGTTGAAGACAGGCTGGACACTATCCCCATCCTGCGCTTTCGCAGTGGCCCGCTGAAGGACATCCCCAAGGCCAAGCGGGCCATCAACGAATCGCTGCTTTCTGCTCGGGCGTGGCGGGCGTTGGCACCCACCATCCGTGCCAAGCGGATAGATGGCGTGGTGTATTACTCTCCCTCCATCTTCTTCGGCCCCCTGGTGCGTCGTATCAAGCAGCTCTGGGGTTGTCCGGCTTACCTGATCCTGCGCGACCTGTTCCCGCAGTGGGTGATCGACGAAGGGATGATCCGCGAGGGTTCGCCCATAGCACGCTATTTCCGCTACTTCGAGCAGAAAAGCTATCGGGCGGCCGACCACATCGGCCTGATGTCGCAAAAGAACCTGGATGTGTTCCGGCAGATGAACCCGCATCTGTCCAATACCGGGATTCTCTACAACTGGGCCAGCCCCGCCCCCGCAATCGCCCCCACCGAGCAGGAAAGCCTTCGCAAACAACTGGGCTTGCAGGGCAAGGTGATTTATTTCTACGGCGGCAATATCGGCCACGCGCAGGACATGGCCAACCTTATGCGGCTGGCCAAGGGCATGCAGCACCACCCGGATGCCCACTTCCTGTTTATCGGCCAGGGCGATGAATACGAGCTGGTTGAGCGCTATATCCGCGAGCATGGGCTAAGCAATACCACCCTATTACCCTCCATCCCGCAGGAGGCGTTCAAGAAAGTGCTGTGCGAAGTGGACGTCGGCCTGTTCAGCCTCGCCCGCTCGCACAAGGCGCACAACTTTCCGGGCAAACTGCTGGGGTATATGGTCAATGAGTTGCCCATCTTGGGAAGCGTCAACCCGGGCAACGACCTGATGGCGGTGATCAATACCGCAGATGCCGGTACTGCATTGGAAAACAGCGAGGACGATGCGCTGCTGGCCGCGGCAGAGCGCTTGATGACAGAACCTGCGCTGCGCAAGCGGCAGGGCGAGCACGCCTGCAGTTTGCTTCACGAGAAGTTCTCGGTTGAGTCGGCGGCCTCGCAAATCGTCCATACACTATCAGCCCCTCAGTTCTGAATCGTACCGGGTTTCGCGGAGGCCATTTTGTGTGAGTCAGGCTGGCACGGCCTGCTCGCTCAGACTGCGATAGTAGTTTGCTTCAGCCTCTGCCGGCGGAATGTAACCGAGCGGCGCCAGCAAACGGTGATGATTGAACCACGAAACCCACTCCAGCGTCGCCAACTCTACAGACTCCATGTTCTTCCATGGTCCTCGGCGATGGATGACCTCTGCCTTGTACAAACCGTTGATGGTTTCTGCCAGCGCATTGTCGTAGCTGTCTCCAGTACTGCCGACTGAAGGTTCGATGCCGGCTTCGGCCAGTCGCTCGGTATAGCGGATCGATACATATTGCGAGCCGTGGTCACTGTGATGGATCAACGCATCCCGTGTTGGCTGACGCGCCCATAGCGCCTGCTCCAGGGCGTCCAGAACAAACTCGGTGTGCATGCTGCGGCTGACCCGCCAGCCCACGATGTAGCGCGCGAACACGTCCACTACGAAGGCCACATAGACAAAGCCTTGCCAGGTTGAGACGTAGGTAAAGTCGGAGACCCAGAGCTGATTCGGCCGATCGGCCACAAACTGCCGGTTAACATGATCTTGCGGGCAAGCGGCTGCCGGATCGGGCCGGGTGGTCCGCACTGCCTTGCCGCGCGTCACCCCGCGCAATCCCAATTGCCGCATCAATCGCTCGACCGTACAGCGGGCTACGCGCTGCCCCTCGCGTTTGAGCTGACGCCAGACCTTGGCTGCACCGTACACCTGATGATTGGCCTGCCAGATACGGTCAATATCGCCGCCCAGTTGCTCGTCGCGTACTGCGCGCTTGCAGCGTAACGCCGGATTGTTTTGCCGGGCCACCTGCCTGCGGTAGGCCGATGGGGCGACCTGCAACACACGGCAGATCGGCTCGATCCCCAATCGGTCCCGATGGACATCAATGAAAGCGTTTACGACTTGATGCGGCGGTCGAGCTCCGCCTGCGCGAAATACGCACTGGCTAGCCGCAGAATTTCGTTGGCCTTTTTCAGCTCGCGGACTTCGCGCTCCAACTCCTTGACCCGGGCTGCCTCCGCGCTGGTGGTTCCGGGGCGCTGGCCAGTGTCACGCTCCTGCTGACGAATCCAGCGGCGCAGCGACTCGGGAGTGCAGCCAATCTTGCCGGCAATGGAAACGATTGCAGCCCATTGCGATTCGTACTGCTCCTTGGCATCAAATACCATGCGCACGGCGCGCTCGCGGACTTCGGGGGAAAACTTCGTTGATTTTGTCATGGCTCCATTCTCTCAAGTGAGGGAGCCTCCGCGAAACCCGGGGTGATTCAGTTATCTAGGCCGATAAGGCTCGCGGCTGAAGCCGCTCCTACAGGCTGGCCCTACAGGCCGCTCCTACAAATCACGTTAGAGGGATACGCCGCTTCGCTGCGGCTATCCCACCGCAGAGGATTCAAGTAGCTTTGCGCGGTTTGATCACCCGGCGTTTCGGGTTGGGGTTGGCTTTTCGCAGCACCAAGAGGCGCGGGGCGCGGAAGGTGACCAGGCGGCGGTAGGCCCAGACATAGGCAAACACAAACAGTAGTGCGCATAACTGTAGCGCCCATTGATGGCGCCAGAACAGCAGCGCAGGCATGATGGAAAACAGCGCAACACCCCACAGATAGGGCGCAGTCAGGCTATTGCGGCGGGTCAGGTGTTTGGCTTCCTTGCTGCCCACCATCCAGCGCACCAGCCGCTTGTAGATCATCTGGTGAAAATGCATGCTGTCCGGCAAGCCGGCCGCAGCCTGACGCTTTTTACGCCGCCAGATGGAAAACAGCGTCTCGAATACCGGATAGATCAAGAGCAGCAACGGAAACCACGGCGACACCACACCGGGGTGACGCGCCACCAGCAGCACCGCCAGCTCGGCCAGCAGGAAACCCACCAGATAGGCTCCGGCGTCGCCGGCGAAGATCATGCCGCGCGGAAAGTTCCATACCAGAAAGCCCAGCATGGCGGCAGCGGCAGCCAAACACAGTGCCAGCAAGGGCATGTCGCCCACCGCCAGCGACACATACGCCAGCGCACAGAAGGCCAGCAGCGCCACGCCGCCCATCAAGCCGTTGTAGCCATCGATGATATTGATCGAATGGCACACGCCACCAGCGGCGAAGATGGTCAGCAGCATGGCGGCGACAGGAAAACTGGCCAACAAGAGGTCGATACCGGGAATGCCCAGCGCCGGCAGGATGCCGCCTACACTCCAGATGGCGATGGCCGCCGAGGCAAATGCCGCCAGCAGGCGGATCAGCGGGCTGACTTTCTTGGTCAGGTCTTCGACCAAGCCGGCAAGAAACACCGGGCCGGCCGACAGCAACACGCCCCAATACAGGCGGGTCTCGGCCTCCAGCCCGGCAAACAGCAATAAAGCACCGCCTGCCAGTAAGCCTGCCAGCACCGGTACGCCACCAATGCGCGGCGTGGGTGCGGCATGGAATTTCTGTACCCCGCTCAGGTCATGGTCCATAGACAGGTGGGCATGCAGATGCTGGGTGCGGATCAGCAGCATGCCGGTGAGTAGAGAAACCAGCAGCGCGGTAAAAACGACGGCCAATAACATCAAAAATATCCAATATTTTATTAAAAATTAAGCAAAAGCCATCATTACTTGGCAGGCGGGTATTGTAATGGATTCGCGCCCGGCATGGGTTGCGCTTTGCTTCCCCCTCCCTTGGCCGTAAAATGCCGCATGCCTTTTACCTCCCGCCTGACCGAAGCCCTATTGTCTTTCTCGCGCCACCACAAGATGGCGCTGTTGATGCTGCTCGATACCCTGCTGCTGCCGCTGGCCTTATGGTCGGCGGTACTGCTACGTCTGGGTGGGGTGTGGGACCCCAAGCTCAATCCATTCTGGTGGATTTTTCTGGTACTGCCACTGTGGGTGATGCCCATCTTCATCAAGCTCGGCCTGTATCGCGCGGTGCTCAAGTATGTGGACGACAAGCTGGTAACGACGGTGTTTTCCGGCGTCAGCCTGGCGGTACTGCTATTGATGGCGGTGATCATGATGGCCGGCATTACGCCGTTCCCGCGCACCTCCATCATCATTTTCTGGGTGTTCGCCATGGCCTATATCGGCGCCAGCCGCTTTGTGCTGCGCGGGCTGATCCGCCGTATCGACGCCCACGATGCGCCACGCCTGCCGGTGCTGATTTATGGTGCCGGCCACGCCGGGGTGCAGCTGATGCTGGCCTTGCAGGCCGGGCGCGAGTACCGGCCGCTGGCTTTTGTCGACGATAACCCACAACTGTGGCGCCGCACCTTTCGCGGCGTGGCGGTGCATGCGCCGGCCGAACTGCCGCTACTGATAGACGAATTCGCGCCCAAGGCGATTCTGTTGGCCATGCCCTCGGTCGGGCGTTCGCGCCAGCGCAACATCCTGCAGGCGCTGGAAGCACACCATATCCCGATCAAGAGCCTGCCCGGCATGGCCGATCTGGTCAGCGGCAAGGCGCGCTACGACCAACTGCGCGAGATCGATATCGAAGACCTGCTGGGGCGCGATCCGGTGCCGCCGCGCGTTGATCTTTTGTCGGCCAATATCGGCGGCAAGGTGGTACTGGTCACCGGAGCCGGCGGCTCGATAGGCTCGGAGCTGTGCCGTCAGATTGCCGCGCTGTCCCCTAAGCATCTGCTGCTGTTCGAATTGTCCGAGTTTGCGCTGTACAGCATCCATCAGGAACTGCGACAGCTGGCACCGACGCTTGCCATCACCCCGCTACTGGGTTCGGTGACAGATTACGACCGCCTGCTAGCGGTGATGACCGGCTTCAAGGTGGAGACGGTGTATCACGCCGCCGCCTACAAGCACGTGCCGATGGTGGAGCACAATCCGGTGGCCGGCATTCTCAACAATGCCTTCGGCACCCAGACCTGCGCCCAGGCCGCACAGGCGGCCGGTCTTGCTACCTTTGTGCTGATTTCCACCGACAAGGCGGTGCGCCCCACCAATGTGATGGGCGCGACCAAGCGCCTGGCCGAACTGTGCCTGCAGGCATTGAGCGATGCCGGCAGCCGCACCCGCTTCGTGATGGTGCGCTTTGGCAATGTGCTGGGCAGCTCGGGCTCGGTAGTGCCGCTATTCAAGCAGCAGATTGCCGCCGGCGGCCCTGTCACCCTTACACACCCCGACATCACCCGCTATTTCATGACCATCCCCGAGGCCGCGCAGCTGGTGATACAGGCCGGTGCCATGGGCGAAGGCGGCGACGTGTTTGTGCTGGATATGGGCGAGCCGGTGAAGATCATCGATCTGGCGCGACGGCTGGTGCATCTGTCCGGGCTGGAAGTAAAAGACACGCAGCAGCCCAATGGCGATATCGAAATCCGCTGCACCGGCCTGCGCCCCGGCGAGAAGCTGTACGAAGAGCTACTGATCGGCGACAACACCCTCCCTACCCCGCACACCCGTATCTTGCGCGCGCAGGAACACAGCCTGCCGCTGGCCGCGCTGCAAGCTTATATGAGCCGGCTCAAGCTCGCCTGTGACGAGCTGGATGCCGAACAGGCATTTACGCTGATGCAGGAAGTGGTACAGGAATTCAAGCCCGCCGCGCAGACGGCGGACTGGCTGGTGGCGGCGAGCCGCGAGGATGTGGAGGGGTGATGAACTCAAAGGCTCGCGGCTGAAGCCGCTCCTACAGGGTAAATACTCGTAGGAGCGGCTTCAGCCGCGAGCTTGCCATCAAAAATCCCGACCTGAGGTCGGGTTTTTGTCCATCAATATGAAGGTGTGGCCGGCTTGGTGGCTGGCGGTTTGGCGCCGGGCATCGCAGGTTTGGCCATAGGCTGCTTGCTGTCAGGCATGGCGGGCTTGCTCATCGCGGCAGCCGGCTTGCCCGGGCCTACGCTGACATCTTTTTTCAGCATTTCCATGGTCTTGTCGCCGATACCCGGCACATTATTCAGCTCTTCTACCGTCTTGAACGGGCCATTCTTGGTACGAAAATCAATAATGGCCTTGGCCTTGGCCGGGCCGATGCCATTCAGCGCCTCCAGCTCGGCCTGGCTGGCGCTATTGAGATTGACCGCAGCCATAGCGGCAGAGGACAGCAACAGGGCGCCGAGCAAACCGGCTAACAGTTTCTTCATTGCACCGACTCCTTAAATGATGAAGCAACCTGAATGGCTGCTTCAGCACTATAGGATTATTCGTACAGAATTTCAGGTGGCAAAAAGCTCGCGGCTGAAGCTGCTCCTACACCAATCTACCCTGTAGGAGCGGCTTCAGCCGCGATGGCGGCTTACCAGACTTTGAGGTACTCCAGCATGCCTTCGGCGGCCTGACGGCCTTCGAATACCGCGCGCACCACCAGATCGGCACCGCGTACCATATCGCCGCCGGCAAATACCTTGGGGTTGCTGGTCTGATGTTTGAAGGCGGCGCGCTCAGGCGCGATGGTGCGGCCACGCTCGTCGCTCACGATGTTCGCGCCATCAAACCAGGCCGCGGCTTCGGCCTGAAAGCCGAAGGCGATGATGACATGGTCGCAAGCGATGGTTTCTTCGCTGCCCGGCACCACTTCGGCATTGCGCCGGCCCTTGGCGTCCGGAGCCCCCAAACGCGTTTCCGCCAGAGTCAGCAGCAAGCTGCCGTCTTCGGCGCTGGCAATCCCCATAGGCTGGCGGTTCCACAGGAACTGGACACCTTCCTCGCGCGCAGTCCCCACTTCGCGCTTGGAGCCGGGCATATTGGCCTCGTCGCGGCGGTAGGCGCAGATCACGCTCTTGGCTCCCTGACGGATGGCAGTACGGTTGCAGTCCATCGCGGTATCGCCGCCACCCAGCACCACCACGCGCTTGCCGGCCATGGAAACAGCCGCATCGCCAGCCGGCAAAGTGTCCATACTCTGGCGCACATTATTGATCAGATAAGGCAGTGCCTCGAGTACGCCGTCGAGGTTTTCACCCTCGAAGCCGCCCTTCATATACTTGTAGGCGCCCATGCCCATAAACACCGCATCGTAATCAGCCAGCAGCGTGTCGATAGCGATATCGCGGCCGATCTCGGTATTGAGGCGGAACTCGACACCCATGCCTTCCATGATCTCGCGCCGGCGCGCCACCACGCTCTTTTCCAGCTTGAACTCGGGGATACCGAAGGTCAGCAGGCCGCCAATTTCTTCGTAGCGATCGAACACCACCGGCCGTACGCCGTTGCGTACCAACACATCGGCACAAGCAAGGCCGGCCGGCCCTGCACCGATCACCGCTACTTTTTTGTCGGTCCACACTACCTTGGACATGTCCGGACGCCAGCCGGCCTTATAGGCTTCATCGGTGATGTATTTCTCGATACTGCCGATAGTGACCGCACCGAAATTGCCCTGTTCCAGCGTACACGCGCCTTCGCACAATCGGTCTTGCGGACAGACACGGCCGCAGATCTCGGGCAGGGAGTTGGTCTGGTGCGACATTTCGGCCGCTTCGAACAAACGCCCTTCCTTCACCAGCTTGAGCCAGTTCGGAATGTAGTTGTGTACCGGGCACTCCCACTCGCAGTACGGGTTGCCGCAAGACAGGCAGCGCCCGGCCTGATCCACCGCATCCACCGGATGCAGCGGGGTATAAATTTCCTTGAACTCGATCTTGCGCACCGCCGCCTCGACCTTGTCGCCGGGGTTGCGGGAGAGCTTCATAAACTGGAATACGTCGTTTGCCATTTTTTTTCCTCGGGAACAGGGAACCGGAAACCGGGAACCGCTCCGCTCAACTTTATCGTTTCGGGCAAGCTGCCAAGCGTCAGCCTGCCGGTGGCTCAAGCTTGCGCTTTAAGCTGCGATACAAACCATTGACCAACTGGCCGACCGAAATCACCGACCGTTCAAGATTCGGGTCAGGCTGACGAAATCCCAGCCTTAGCGCCAGCTCTAACTGTGTTTCAAGTTCGTTTAGCGAACCTCTTGCGATCGCAACAAAGTGCAGATAATCACGCAGGCTGGCCCGCCCACAACCTTCTGCAATATTTGAAGGGATGGAAACCGAAGCCCGCCTCATCTGCTGCGACAAGCCATATCTTTCCTCGACAGGGAAAGAAGCTGTCAGCCGATAAATGTCTACCGACAAGTTCATGGACTGTTGCCAGACATCCAGTTGCTTATGCAGATAGGGCATGTGGTTACCTGTGGGGGTGGGATCTGGGATCCGAGTCCCGGTTCCCGAATCCCGGATCCCCTGTTAATCCTTCAACAGCGATTCCAATTTCGCCGCCTTGGGCTTAACCAGCCAGAAGTAATCGACGTAGTCGTCGAAGTTCTCCAGCATGGCACGGCCGGTTTCCGAGCCGGTCAGTTCGACATGCTTGGCGATCTTTTCCAGCAGATAGGCGCGGTACATGCCCATCGCTTCACCGTTGATCAGGTTGATGTCGATCAGCTCGTTGTTGTAGCGGTAAGGGAAGCGTTCGTTCTTGTCGTAGACGAAAGCGAAACCGCCGGTCATGCCGGCACCGAAGTTGTAGCCGGTTTCACCCAATACAATCACCGTGCCGCCGGTCATGTATTCGCAGCAGTGGTCGCCTGCGCCCTCGATCACAGCCAGTGCGCCCGAGTTCCTCACGCCAAAGCGCTCGCCGGCGATACCGGCCGCGAACAACTGACCACCGGTTGCGCCATACAGGCAGGTGTTGCCGACGATGATGGACTCGCCCGCCTTGTAGCTGGCGTTCTTCGGCGGATAGATGGTGACGCGGCCACCGGCCATGCCCTTGCCGACATAATCGTTGGCATCGCCTTCCAGTTCCAGATGCAGGCCAGGCGCATTCCATACGCCAAAGCTTTGCCCGGCCGAGCCGTTGAACTTGACCTTGAGGCAGCCAAACGGCAAGCCGGCTGCACCGTGTACGCGGGCGATTTCACCCGACAGGCGCGCACCGATGGAGCGGTGGATGTTCTCGATCGGATATTCGAGCTGCAACATCTGCGTATTGTGAATGGCATTGCGCGCATCGTTCAGGATGGCCTCGGCCAGCTCGCCCTTGTCAAACGAAGGGTTGGAGGCTTCCAGACAGAAACGCGGCTCGCTGTCCGGCACCGTGCCTTGGCTCAGCAAAGGCGACAGATCCAGCTTGTGCTGTTTGTCACCGCTGCCGGATTGCAGCTCCAAGAGCTCCATGCGGCCGATCAGCTCTTCCATCGTGCGCACGCCCAGTTTGGCCATCCACTCGCGGGTTTCGCGCGCAATGAACAGGAAGTAGTTCATCACCATTTCCGGCAGGCCGATAAAGTACTTGGAACGCAGCTTGATTTCCTGCGTGGCCACGCCGGTCGCGCAGTTGTTCAGATGGCAGATGCGCAGGTATTTGCAACCCAGCGCCACCATAGGGCCGGTACCGAAGCCGAAGCTTTCCGCGCCCATGATCGCGGCCTTGACCACATCCAGGCCGGTCTTGAGACCGCCATCGGTCTGCACCCGCACCCGGCCGCGCAGGCCGTTGGCGCGCAGCACTTGCTGCGCCTCGGTCAGGCCCAGCTCCCATGGGGTGCCGGCATATTTCACCGAGGTCAGCGGTGAGGCGCCGGTACCGCCGTCGTAACCGGAGATGGTGATCAGGTCGGCATAGGCCTTGGCCACGCCGGCGGCAATCGTGCCCACGCCTGGCTCGGCCACCAGCTTGACCGACACCAGCGCCGTCGGATTAACCTGCTTCAAGTCGAAAATCAGCTGAGCCAGGTCTTCGATCGAATAGATATCATGGTGCGGCGGCGGCGAAATCAGGCTGACGCCTTCCTTGGCGTGGCGCAGGCGTGCGATCAGGCCGGATACCTTGTCGCCCGGCAACTGGCCGCCCTCGCCCGGCTTGGCGCCTTGCGCCACCTTGATCTGCAGCACTTCGGCATTGACCAGATAATGCGGGGTCACGCCGAAACGGCCGGAGGCAACCTGCTTGATCTTGGACATTTTCTCGGTGCCGTAGCGCGCCGCATCTTCGCCGCCCTCGCCCGAGTTGGAACGCCCGCCCAGACGGTTCATGGCGATGGCCAGCGCCTCGTGTGCCTCGGGGCTCAACGCGCCCAGCGACATACCGGCCGAGTCGAAGCGCTTGAGGATGGCCTCGATCGGCTCGACCTCATCCAGCGGAATCGGCGTGGCAGCAAGTTTAAGTTCCATCAGGTCGCGGAACATGGCGACCGGACGGCTGTTCACCAGATGGGCATAGGTCTGGTAGGCGTCGTAGTCGTCGTTCTGCACCGCTTTTTGCAGCTGCGTCACCACGTCCGGGTTGTAGGCGTGGTATTCCTCGCCATGCACATACTTGAGCAGGCCACCATGGCTGATCGTGCGCATCGGGTTGAAGGCAAAACGCGCCAGCTTTTTCTGGTCGTCTTCGAACTCGTCAAAGCCGGCACCCGACAGGCGCGACACCGTGCCCTTAAGGCACAGTTCCACCACTTCCTCATGGATGCCGATGGCCTCGAACAACTGGCCGCCGCGATAGCTGGCGATGGTGGACACCCCCATCTTGGACAGCACCTTGAGCAAGCCCTTGTTGATGCCCTTACGGTAGTGCTGCAACGCTTCGTTGATCTTGCACTTCACATCCCCGGCATTCACCAGACCGATAATGCTCTGATAGGCGAGGTAAGGATAAACCGCCGTTGCGCCATAGCCGATCAGACAGGCCATCTGGTGCGCATCGCGCACGGTGCCGGTCTCGACCACGATATTGGTCTTGCAGCGCAAGCCGCTATCGATCAGCGCATGATGCACGGCACCGGTGGCGAACAGCGCGTGGATAGGCAGGCGGTTGGCGCTCAGGTTGCGGTCGGACAGCACCACCACGACCGTGCCTTCGCGTACAGCTTCCACCACATGGGCACACAGCTTTTGCAATGCAGCTTGCAGCCCGATGTCGGCCGGGTCATAGCACAGGTCGAAGCTGGTCGACTTCAGGTGCGGCTCTGGGCGCGTGGTCACGCGCACGAATTTTTCGTGGCTCAGTACCGGGCTGCGCACTTCCAGACGCTTGGCGTGCTCGGCACTTTCCTCGAACATATTGCGCTCGGGGCCGAACACCGAGTTCAGCGACATCACCACCGCTTCGCGGATCGGGTCGATAGGCGGGTTGGTGACCTGGGCAAACTGCTGGCGCAGATAATCGAACGGCGAGCGCACTTTTTGCGACAGCACCGCCATGGGCGTGTCGTCGCCCATGGAGCCGACGGCTTCCTGACCGTCTTCGGCCAGTACGCGCAGAATCTGGTCACGCTCTTCGAAGCTGAGATTGAACTGCTTCTGATAGGTCAGGAGCTGGTCCGCACTCATCGCCTCCAGGCTGGAGTCGTCTTCTATCGACAGCTCCAGATACTGCGCCGAATCCTTGATCCACTGGCGGTAAGGCTTGGCACTCTTAAGCTGGGCGTCGATCTCTTCCGGCAGCAACAGCTCGCCGGTGCACAGATCGGCCGCAAACAGCTGGCCCGGTTTGACGCGACCCTTCTTCGCCACGTCCTCGGGGCGGTAATCCCACACCCCGACTTCCGAGGCGATGGTCAGCACATTATCCTTGGTCAGCACCCAGCGCGCCGGACGCAGGCCATTGCGGTCCAGCATACAGGCCGCGTAGCGGCCGTCGGTCAGCACAATGCCGGCTGGGCCATCCCATGGCTCCATATGCATGGAGTTGAACTCGTAGAAGGCGCGCAGATCCTTGTCGGTGGAATCCACATTCTGCCAGGCCGGCGGCACCAACAGGCGCAAGGCGCGGAACAGCGGAATGCCGCCCATCAGCAGGCCTTCGAGCATATTGTCCAGACTCATGGAGTCGGAGCCGTCAGTCTGCACGATGGGGCGTACCGCATCCATGTCCAGATGTTCGGACGCCATGATCTGCTCGCGCGCACGCGCCCAGTGGCGGTTGCCCGACACGGTATTGATCTCGCCGTTGTGCGCAAGGAAACGGAAAGGCTGGGCCAGCTTCCACTGCGGCCAGGTATTGGTCGAGAAGCGCTGGTGGAATACCGCGAGGCTGGACTCGAAACGCTCATCCTGCAAATCGAGGAAGAAACGGGACAGATTGTCCGGCGTCACCAGACCCTTGTACGACAAGGTATGCGGCGACAGGGTAGGCAGATAGAAATAAGGATCGTCGGCCTTGTTGGCCTTCTCGGCCAGACGGCGCGCCATATACAGGCGACGCTGGAAAGTCGGCTCGTCCATGCCGAACGGGCAGTTGACAAATACCTGCACAATGGCCGGCAAGCTTGCGAGCGCTGCCTCGCCGCAAGCGCTGTCATCGGTCGGCACCGCGCGAAAACCGGCGGCTTCCAGACCTTGCTCTTCCAGATGCTCCTTCAGCCGGCGCAGGCTTTTCTGGCCAAGTGTCGCATCCGGGTGGTGAAATACCAGACCGGCAGCGTACACTGGCTTGAGGCTGATGCCGGCAGCTTGCGCGACCTGACGTAAAAAACCGTCCGGCTTACGGAACAGCAGCCCGCAACCGTCGCCCGATTTACCATCGGCGGCAACGGCACCGCGATGAGTCAGTTTGGCGAGCGAGGAAATAGCCGTTTTCACCAGCCAGTGGCTGGGTTTATCGTCCATCTGGGCGATCAGGCCGAAGCCGCAGCTATCCTGCTCGAAATCCGGGCGGTACAAAGTACCTTCCAACCAGCGCTGTCTATCCATATTGTTGCCTGCTGATAATGTAAAACGAATGATTCGATTCTAAGGTCAAGTGAGGCAGAATCGCAACCCGAATTTGTGCGACGCGATAATCCATTTTTATCAATAACTTAGCCGCAAAAACATAGGTTTTTATACGGGAAAACCCCAGCTTTATTTTCAGTTTTGTGACGTTAAATTTAAATTTAGCGACCAAAATAAGTGCATAAACAATATTGAAAATAGCTACCAACTGCATAATGTCGGACAAAAAGCGTGATTCATACTCCGGAAAAATCTCCCGCCTCCCGTGAGGCCGTACGCGGCTTCGCCGACCAGGCCTTTGCCCGCGCGGCAGGCGCACCGCTTATTGCCGGCAATCACGCCCGCCTGCTGTACGACAGCGCCGAAAATTTTCCAGCCTGGGAAGCAGCGATTGCCGCAGCGCAGGAAAGCATCCTGATCGAGATGTATATGTTCAGCAACGATGACTTCGGCCGCCATCTATGCGCCCTGCTCGCCGAGCGGGCGCGCAGCAAGGTGCGCGTGCTGCTGCTGCTGGACTGGTTCGGCTGCTGGCAGGAAATTTTGTCCGGCTTTTTCAAACCGCTGCTCGCGGCCGGCGCCGAAATCCGCTACTACAACCCCCCCAGCCTGTCCGCCGGGCTCGCGCTTTTGGGACGCAACCACCGCAAGCAAATCATCGTCGACCAAGAGCAGGTCTTTGTCGCCGGCCTGTGCGTCAGCGCGCGCTGGGAAGGTGATAGCCAAGCCGGCATCGCACCCTGGCGCGACACCGGCATCCGCCTGACAGGCCCGGTGCTGCAGGCGGCCATTGCCGCCTTTGCCGATAGCTGGGCCAGTTGCGGCAGCCCGCTGGCGCTGACCGCACATGCTGCGACGGCACCCGAGCCCGGCGATGTGGCTGCACGCCTGATTGCCACCACCCCCAGCAGCGCCAACATGATGCGGCTGGACCTGATGATTGCCGCCTTCGCCCGCGAAACGTTATGGATTACCGACGCTTATTTCATGGGTACCGGCACCTATCTCACCGCCTTGAAAAATGCGGCACGCGACGGGGTCGATGTGCGCTTGCTGGTGCCACGCGCCAGCGATATCGCCTGGATCGCGACCGTGTCGCGTACCCAGTATCGCCCCCTGCTGGAAGCAGGGGTGCGCGTGTTCGAATGGAACGGCTCGATGATCCATGCCAAGACCGCCGTAGCCGACGGACGCTGGGCGCGCATCGGTTCGTCCAATCTCAATGTGTCCAGCTGGCTGGCCAACCGGGAACTGGATGTGTCCATCGAAGACGAAACGCTGGCAGGCGAGCTGGCCGAGCGCTTTTACCGTGATCTGGATAACGCCACCGAAGTCATTCTGCAGGGCCAGCGCCGCCGTCCGGCCCTGTCACGCCCGCGCCTGCCCTATCACTCGCCCCTGCTCAGCGCCGGAGCCAATGCCGCCCGCGCCCGAGCCACCGCCCGCGCGGCCGCCAGACAAGCGGCGCGCATCGGCGACGCCATTGAAGCCGTGGTGCGCGGCACGCGCGAAGTCGAGCGCAGCGAAGCTTCCGCGCTGTTAAGCATAGGTTGCACCCTCTTGCTGCTGGCTCTGGCCATCGCCTTCTTCCCATGGCTGATCGCCGCGCCTCTGGTGCTGCTGCTGGGCACGGGCAGCGCGGCACTGATCCTGAAGGCGTGGCAGCTGCGTAAGACGGAGAATGGGGGATAGCGTGGAGAGTGGGGAGTCGACGCCGCTACCCCCACACCACCCCGCCACTTTACAAACCATCCAATATAGATATAATGCGCGCCGAACAGGGTATTCGAAGGTGGGTTGCTTGCAGCCTGCCCTAAGCCGGCAGACGTGAGGATGGACACCATCCAGTGCGGACCGCGGTGCAAAGCACCCAAATGACCCGACGCTCAGGCGTCGGAATTTGATGTGAATCGCGCCTCAAGGCCAGCCACGGCGTGCGCTACTTCTGCGTACCGCACGAACAGCAACTGCGCCCCAACGCGCACCGAGTGACATCTTTGGCCTCGCCAAAGGCCGCAAGGCGTTACAGGTGCCCGGCCCCGACCCTGTGTCATGACAGGGCACGACCCTATCCCACGCTTGCGCCTTTTTGACGGTGCCATTGATGTCCGAGTTTCAACAAGGACTCAGGCATGCGTTTCCGTTTTCCCATCGTCATCATCGACGAAGACTTCCGCACCGAAAATACCAGCGGCTCCGGCATCCGCGAGCTGGCCAGCGCCATTGAAAGCCAGGGCATCGAAGTGGTGGGCTACACCAGCTATGGCGACCTGACTGCATTTGCGCAGCAGCAAAGCCGTGCCGCCGGCTTTATCCTGTCTATCGATGACGAAGAATTCCACACCCAGGACAGCACGGATACCGCGCTGGGCAAGCTGTATGGCTTTATCGCCGAGCTGCGTCGCCGCAACCCCGATATCCCGGTCTACCTCTATGGCGAAACGCGTACCGCACGCCACATCCCGAACGATATCCTGCGCGAACTGCATGGCTTTATCCACATGCACGAAGACACGCCGGACTTTGTGGCACGCCATATCATCCGCGAAACCAAGTCCTACCTCGACAGCCTGGCGCCACCCTTCTTCCGCGCGCTGGTTGACTACGCCAACGATGGCTCCTATTCCTGGCACTGCCCGGGCCACTCCGGCGGCGTCGCCTTTTTGAAGAGCCCGGTCGGCCAGATGTTCCACCAGTTCTTCGGCGAGAATATGCTGCGCGCCGACGTGTGCAATGCCGTGGATGAACTGGGCCAGCTCTTGGACCATACCGGCCCGGTAGCTGCATCCGAGCGCAACGCCGCGCGCATCTTCAGCGCCGACCACCTGTTTTTTGTCACCAACGGCACCTCGACCAGCAACAAGATCGTGTGGCATAGCACGGTTGCCGCCGGCGACATCGTGCTGGTTGACCGCAACTGCCATAAGTCCAATCTGCACGCGATCATTATGACCGGCGCCATTCCGGTGTTCCTGATGCCGACGCGCAACCACTACGGCATTATCGGCCCGATCCCCAAGGCCGAGTTCTCGCTGGAAAACATCCGTCAAAAAATTCTGGCCAACCCGTTTGCCCGCGCCGCACTAGAAAAAAACCCGGACGCCAAGCCGCGCATCCTGACGCTGACCCAGTCCACCTACGACGGCATCCTGTACAACGTCGAGGAGATCAAGGGTCTGCTCGATGGCGAGGTCGACAGCCTGCATTTTGACGAAGCCTGGCTGCCGCACGCCAGCTTCCACGACTTCTATGGCGACTTCCACGCCATTGGCGACGACAGGCCGCGCTGCAAGGAGTCGATGATTTTCTCCACCCAGTCCACCCACAAGCTGCTGGCCGGTATCTCGCAGGCCTCGCAGATCCTGGTGCAGGACCCGATCAACCGCAAACTGGATGTGTCCTTGTTCAACGAGGCCTATCTGATGCATACCTCGACCAGCCCGCAGTACGCGATTATCGCCAGCTGCGATGTGGCGGCGGCAATGATGGAGCAGCCAGGCGGCAAGACGCTGGTGGAGGAATCCCTGGTCGAAGCGCTGGACTTCCGTCGCGCCATGCGCAAGGTGGATGAAGAGTACGGCAATGACTGGTGGTTCAAGGTGTGGGGGCCGCAAGCGCTGTCGGACGACGGCATCTGCGATCCGGCCGAATGGCAACTCAAGCCGGAAGACCGCTGGCACGGCTTTGCCGGCATCGAAGAAGGCTTCAACCTGCTCGACCCGATCAAGGCCACCATTCTCACCCCGGGGCTGGATGTAGACGGCAACCCGGACGAAATGGGCATACCGGCCGCCATCGTCACCAAGTATCTGACCGAACACGGTGTCGTGGTGGAAAAGACCGGCCTGTACAGCTTCTTCATCATGTTCACCATCGGCATCACCAAGGGGCGCTGGAACACGCTGATTTCACTGTTGCAGCAGTTCAAGGACGACTACGACAAGAACCAGCCGATGTGGCGCATCATGCCGGAATTTGTCGCCAAGTATCCGCAATACGAGCGCGTCGGCCTGCGCGATTTGTGCCAGAAGATTCACGAACTGTACGCGCGCCATAATATTGCGCGCCTGACGACCGAAATCTATCTGTCGGAAATGGAGCCGGCCATGCGCCCGGCCGATGCCTTCGCCAAGACCGCACACCGCGAAATCGAGCGCGTGCCGGTAGGCGAGCTGGAAGGCCGCATCACCGCCGGCCTGCTCACCCCCTATCCGCCAGGTATTCCACTCTTGATTCCGGGTGAGCGCTTCAACCGTACCATTGTCGGCTACCTGAAGTTTGTGCAGGACTTCAACCTTGAACTTCCGGGCTTTGAAACCGATGTGCACGGCCTGGTTGCGGTGGAAAAAGACGGCAAGCGGGTGTACTGCGTGGATTGTGTGAAATAGGAAGTAGGGAATCGGGGAGTGACAGGCTCCCCTCCCGTCAGGCTCGCGCCATATGCAACAAAGCCCCGCGACGTATCGCGGGGCTTTGTTGTATCCGGCAAACCGGTATCAGGCAGGATGGTGCTGATACAGGCTGTCGATCAGGTCACGGCAATGCTGGGTAATCACCTTGCGGCGCAGCTTCAGCGTCGGTGCCAGTTCACCCTTGTCCACACACCACGGTTTTTCCAGCAGCGCGAATTTCTTCACATGCTCCCAGTTACCGAAGTAGCGGTTGAAGCGTTTAACCTCGCGGTCTATCAGCGCCTGCACTTTGGGGTTGTGCGTCATTTCGGCATCGCTGGTATAGGCGATCCCCTGCTGGGCACACCACTCCTTGAGCTTGTCGAATAGCGGCACGATCAGTGCGCCGGCAAACTTCTGCCCGTCGCCCACCACCATGACCTGGTCGATAAAGGCCGATTCCTTGAGCTTGTTCTCGATCACCTGCGGCGCAATGTATTTGCCGTTGGAAGTCTTGAACATTTCCTTCTTGCGGTCGGTAATGGTCAGTACACCATCGGCCATCTTGCCGATGTCGCCGGTATGCAGCCAGCCGTCGATAATGGTTTCTGCGGTCTGCTCGGCATCCTTGTAGTAGCCGACCATCACATTGGGGCCACGCACCAGAATCTCGCCATCGTCGGCTATCTTCACCTCGACATGCGGCAGCGGCACGCCAACCGAGCCGATACGAACCTTGTCGGCATCAAACAGGTTGGCCGAAATCACCGGCGAGCATTCGGTCATGCCATAGCCTTCGGCCACCATAATGCCGCAGGCCCACATCAGGCGCGCCAGTCGCGGCTGCAACGCGGCCGAGCCGACGTTGATCCACTTGAGTTCGCCACCCAGCGCCGTACGCCATTTGCTGAAGATCAGCTTGTCGGCCAGCGCGAACTGCGCCTTTTGCCACAGCCCCATCTTGACGTTGGGGTCGAAATTCTCGGCCATCTCCAGCGCCCACAGATACAGCTTTTTCTTGCTGCCGGAGAGCTCGGACGCCTTGCCCGCCAGCTTTTCGTACAGTTTTTCCAGCACGCGCGGCACGGCGCTGAAGGTATGCGGATGCACTTCCTGCAGCGCATTGGATAGCTGCTCGACACCGGCAAAATAGATGCCGGTACTGGAAGACATATAGTAGTAAACCCCGGTACGCTCGAAGATGTGCGACAGCGGCAGGAAAGACAGGGCGCGCAGCTTGCCTTCCGGCAGACCGGTATGTTCGGCCGTTGCCGTCGCAGTGCTGACCACATTGCGATGCGACAGCATGACGCCTTTGGAGCGACCGGTCGTACCCGAGGTGTAGATAATGGTAAACACGTCGTCGGCGCGGATGCTGTCACGCAGGCCGGCGAGCATGATATCGTCACCATCGGCACCCAGTGCCTCGACTTCGCGCCACGAGGGCACGCCTTCGATATCGGCAAAGGAATAGATAGGACAGGTCAGTTTGCCCAGCGCATCATGTACTTTGCGCTGCATGGCTGCCGTGCCGGCAAAGGCCATTTTGACCCCGGCGTGCATCAGAATATAGGTCGCGTCCTCGACGGTAATGGTCGGGTACAGCGGCACGCTGATGGCGCCGATCTGCTGCAAGGCCAGATCGACCAGAACCCATTCGGTCGAGTTGTCGGCCACGATGGCGACGCGGTCGCCACGGTTGATGCCCAGTTTGATAAAGCCATGGCTGACGCGGTTGACGGTTTCTACAACTTCAGGCGTCGAAAGGGTATGCCACTGCTTGCCTTTGCGTGTGCTCAGGCAGTCATGGCGTGGTTGCGTTTCTAGCTGGTGATACAGAAAGTCAAATGCACGTTCAAGCTTCATCGCTTTATGTGGACCGAAATCGAAAGAGCGCACCTTATCCCCAATCGGCGAAGGTGTAAAGTATTGAACTTAGACGGCTTTGTCCGATATCAAACTGGAATTGGCAAAGATTGCACAATAAAACAATAGCAACCGATCTCAAAATTGCCTCGTGCCACATGGCCGCGTTTCTTAACATATTCATACGTTTGACTTATAAATCCGAGGCTTAAGATGAAGTTTTCCACCCGCGCCATCCATGCCGGCTATCAGGCAAAAGCACATCAGGGCGCAGTGATGCCGCCTATTTACCAAACCTCGGTGTTTGCCTTCGAGCAGATCGGCGCCGACATGGAATTTTCCTATGCCCGCTCCGGCACACCGACCCGGGCGGCACTGGAAGACTGCTTTGCCAGCCTGGAAAATGCCCGCCATGGCATGGCTTTTGCCAGCGGCATGGCTGCCATTGATGGCGTATTGCGTGCCTTTTTGCAGCCGGGTGACGAGGTCATCGCTGTGGCCGACCTGTATGGCGGGGCCTGGCGTTTATTGTCCAAGGTGATGGCCCCCCTGGGGATCAAAGTCAGCTTTGTCGATCTGACCGATCCGGCCAATCTGGAGGACGCCATCAATCCTGCGGTCAAGCTGGTATGGCTGGAGTCGCCCACCAACCCGCTATTGAATCTGGTCGATATTGCCGCGCTGTCGGCCATTGCCCACGCCCATGGCGCACATGTCGCGATCGACAATACCTTTGCCACGCCTTATTTGCAGAACCCGCTCGATCTGGGCGCCGATATCGTGGTGCACTCGGCCACCAAGTATCTGGGCGGCCACTCCGATGTGCTGCTGGGTCTGGTTGCGCTGAACGACAATGCGCTGCAGCAGAAGATCCGCTTTATCCAGAACTCGGCCGGCAATGTACCGGGGCCGCAGGACTGCTTTTTAGTGCTGCGCGGCATCAAGACGCTGGCACTGAGAATGGAGCGCCATTGCGACAATGCCGAAAAGGTCGCCGCTTTTCTAGTTGACCACCCTGCCATTGAAAAGGTGTTCTTCCCAGGCCTCACCGACCATCCGCAACACGCGCTGGCCAAAACACAGATGCGCCGTTTCGGCGGCATCATTTCCATCTATTTAAAGGAAGACACGCGCGAAGCCGCCAACCGCGTCGCCACCCGTCTGCAATTGTTCGCGCTGGCCGAATCGCTGGGCGGTGTCGAATCGCTGGTCAACCATAGCTGGACCATGTCGCACGGCTCGCTGCCACCCGAACAGAAACGCGCACTGGGACTGCGCGAAGGCGGTTTGCGCCTCTCTATAGGGATAGAAGATATAGACGACATTCTGGCCGATCTGGCCCAGGCGCTCGCCTGATTGCCGGCACTTCGATAGCGGCGCAGCGAAGAATGCCCCGTAGAAATGACGCCATGTCGCGGCGCTGGCTATCGATGTCCGGGAAACGAAAGACAAACAACTGTTTTAAAACGGATAATTGTCTCCAAACATTGGAGAACAAACATGACAATCATACTGAGCGCTGTATTGATTTATTTCTTTGCACTACCGATCATCGGTGGTGCCTTTTCCTTAGCCAGCGGCATGCTCAAACCGCGCTTTCGCCGTGGTCAGGAAGAAGTACAGCGCAACTCGCCGTTCAATCCGTTTTACCAGCAGTCGCCATTCAATCTGGGCTGAGAAAAGCCGGATGGAGATCAAGGGCAAGGCGCAGGCCTTGCCCTTTTTGCGTGCTGCTTTAGAGGGCGCGCGTCACCTTGTCCACCAGCACCATCAGATGCTGGTAATCGAGGCCGGAATGTTCGGACAGGCCGATCTCGCAAGTCGCGCTATTGGAATAGCCGCCACTGCAATGGCTGACCTGAGGGCGCAAATCCTTCAGCGCCGAAGCATTCAGCTCGGGATAGGTAAAGCCCTTGTCGCCGGCAAAACCGCAACAGGTCACCCCGCCCGGCACCGTCACCCTGGTCGCGCAGCGCCGCGCCAGCGCTTCCAGCATCGCCGCCTGCCCGCTTTTACGCATCGAACACACCACATGCAGCGCCACATCCTCATCCAGCGGGCTGAACTGCAGATAGTCGGCAGCCACTTCATGCACAAAGCGCGTCACGTCGTAAATCTGTAGCGGCGTATCCTGCAAGCCCTCCAGCAGTGCCACCGTGCAGACCCCGTTATCGACAATGACCGGCCAGCGGCCATTGTCACTGGCCAGCAATAGCGCCGCCTCCACCTCCATACGCTTGGCCTCAGCCGCATCCATCGCGCCTTTGGAGTGAAAAGGCGTGCCACAGCACAGATTGCCCAGGTCCGATGGATATAGCAGCGCATAACCGGCTTTTTCCAGCACCGAAGCGACCACCTGATTCACCGGACGCGCATCCGGTGCAGCGCCCGAGGGTACAAAGGTTCGCGTCAGACAGGACGGCAAATACACCACCTTGCGCACGCTGTCCGCCTTGCCCGGCAACGCGCTAAAGCGCCCTGCGCCACGCGGGAAATGGCGCGACCAGTGCGGCACGCGCGTACCCAGTACGCGGCGCAAGCCCTGCATCAGGGCCGCCGTGCCGCCCTCGCCCGCCACCTTCTCAAAGCCGGCAAGCAGACGCAAACCGGTTCGTGCCGCGCTGCTGGCCAGGCCATAATGCCGCGCCAGCGTCGCGGCCCGCTTGCGGTCGCTGTCGCCCAGTGCCGCTTCGCGCAGGCCCAGCGTGAGCCGGCCGGTATTGATCCCCACCGGGCACGCCGTCTCGCACAAGCCGCAGGCGACACAGGTTTGCTCGCCGGCATAGACATAAGACGCTTCCATCTGCTGCAAGGCGGCAGGCTCGGTGCCGCTTGCCGCCAGCGCCGCGATTTCGCGCCGCGCGACAATACGCTGGCGCGGCGTCAGCGTCAGTGCACGGCTAGGGCATTGCGCCTCGCAAAAACCGCACTCGATACATTTGTCGATAATGGGGTTGGCCGCCGGCATGGGCTTGAGATGTTTGACATGCAAGAGTTTGTCCTGCGACAAGATCACATCGGGGTTGAGCATGCCCTGAGGATCAAACAGCAGCTTGATTTCCTGCATCACGCGGTAGGCATCCGCCCCCCACTCCAGCTCGACAAAAGGCGCCATATTGCGCCCGGTGCCATGCTCGGCCTTGACCGCGCCCTCATACTCGACCGCCACCAGTTGACACACGTCTTCCAGAAAAGCCTGATAGCGCCCGATTTCGGCCTCGCCGGAAAAGTCGGGGGTAAACACGAAGTGCAGATTGCCTTCCAGCGCATGGCCGAAAATGATGGCCTCGTGATAGCCGTGGCGCTGAAACAAGGCCTGCAGCTTGAGCGTACCCTCCGCCAGATGCTCGATCGGAAACACCACATCCTCGATAATCACCGTCGTCCCGGTCGCGCGCATTGCTCCGACACTGGGGAACATGCCCTTACGGATATTCCATAGCCGGGTCGTTTCGGCGGCATCACTACTGAACACCAGCGGCGCCAATGCGGCGAACGGCGCAAGCAAAGCGCTGATGGCTGCGCTCTGGCGCTGCAAATCCGCTGCGGACTCGGCCCGGGTTTCAATCAGAATGGCCGCCGCCGTATCGGGCAGGCTGCGTATCAGCGCCGGCACGCCGGCCTTGTTTTCTACCGAGCGCAGGCTGGCCCTATCCAGCAGCTCGGCTGCAGCCACCTGATCCTTATGCTGCGCCAGCACCGAGATAGCCTGACAGGCCGTGCCGATGTCGGGATAAAACACCAGGGCCGATGCCTTATGCGCCCAGTCAGGCACGGTGTGATACACCACCTCGGACACGAAGGCCAGCGTGCCTTCGCTGCCCACCATCAGATGCAGCAAGATGGCCAGCGGGTCGGTGTAATCCACCAGCGCATTCAGGCTATAGCCGGTGGTGTTCTTCATCTTGTACTTGCGCCGTATTCTGGCCGCGAGTGTCTCGTTCCCCTGCACACGCAGGGCCAAACCCGACAAGGCCGACAGCAAGCCGGCATGGCTCTCGCGAAACGCCGCCACACTGGCCTCGTCCGAGGTATCGAGCAAAGTGCCGTCCGCCAGGATCAGGCGCAGGCTGCGCACAGTGCGGTAACTGTTCTGCGCCGTGCCGCAGCACATGCCGCTTGAATTGTTGTTGACGATGCCGCCTATCATCGCCGCATTCAGCGTGGCCGGGTCCGGGCCTATCTTGCGCCCGTAGGGCAAGAGTGCGGCATTGGCCGCCGCCCCCAGTACGCCCGGCTGCAAACGGATGGCCGCGCCATGATCCAGCACCTCCAGCCGGTTCCACGCCTCGCCGGCCACCAGCAAGATCGAATCGCTGACCGCCTGCCCAGACAAGGAAGTCCCCGCAGCGCGGAAAGTGACCGGCAAAGCCAGTGCCGCCGCTTCGGCCAGCAACAGCCTGACCTCATCCTCGTTATGCGTTTTCACCACCACCTTGGGCGTTAGCCGGTAGCAGGACGCATCGGTGCCATAAGTCAGCGTGGACAACGGATCGGTATAGATGCGCCGGCTGTCGATACGACCACTAATACGCCGGACAAAGCTTTGGTAGGCGGCAGGCAACATGCAAATTGCTCCAGGACTCAGGTCATCAATAGGACAAAGTTTGCCACAGTCAGCGCACTTGCCCCATGCGGGGATGCCCCTATCCATGGCTATGGATTATCCTGATGTGAAAACCATAAGCGGGAATACAAACATGCTGATGCACAAAGACAAGGCCACCTTGCTGGTGGTGGATATACAGGAAAAGCTCACCCCCGCCATTGCCGGCGCGCAAAACCTGATCGCGCGCGCGCGCTGGCTCATCGCGGCCGCCCATGATTGCGCCCTGCCGGTGGTGTTTTCCGAACAGTATCCGCAAGGGCTGGGCCACACCCTGGCCGAACTCAGCGCCGCCGCTCCCGATGCTGTACATGTCGAAAAACTGCACTTCTCCTGCGTCAGCGCCGGCTGCCTGCCGCGCAGCCTGCTTGAACGCGAACAGGTCATCGTGTGCGGCATGGAAACCCATGTCTGCGTGCTGCAGACGGTGCTGGGGCTGCTGCAACTGGGCAAACAGGTATTTGTCGTCGCCGATGTGGTCGGCAGCCGTGCCGACAGCGACAAGGAGTTGGGGCTGCAAAGAATGCGGGACGCAGGCGCGGTGCTGGTCAGCCGCGAAATGGTGCTGTTCGAGATGCTGGAAAAATCCGGCAGCGAACAGTTCAAGGCGATGAGCAAGAAGTATCTGGTCGGCGAACAGCCGTGACAGAGAGGTAGGGTGGGTTAGGCCGCAGGCCGTAACCCACCACACCGCCACACGCTTCACGATGGTTTACGCCGCCACCTGCTCGACGGTTAAAACAAATAACAGATAGACCGGGACCTCACCTTATGCACATAGCCATCCTTACCTTCGAAGGATTCAATGAGCTCGACTCCTTGATCGCCTTGGGGATACTTAATCGCATCAAAAAACCGGGCTGGCGAGTCACGCTCTCATGCCCAACGCCGGCGGTCACCTCCATGAACGGCGTCACCGTACTTGCCCAGTCAACATTAGCCGAAGCCTGCGCGGCCGATGCCGTGATAATCGGCAGCGGCATGCAGACTCGGGACATCGTCAACACCCCGGCGCTCATGGCGCAGCTCCAGCTAGATCCGGCACGGCAGCTGATTGGTGCCCAATGCTCCGGCACGCTGGTTCTGGCCAAGCTTGGGCTGCTCGGCAACGTCCCGGCCTGCACCGACCTGATTACCAAACCTTGGGTACAGGAAGCGGGCGTTGCCGTGATTGACCAGCCCTTCTACGCGCAAGGCAATATTGCAAGCGCAGGTGGCTGCCTGGCATCAGCCTATCTTGCCGCCTGGGTGATAGCACGCAGCGAGGGCGAAGAAGCCGCAAGAAACGCACTTCACTATGTCGCGCCGGTTGGCGAGAAAGAAGCGTATGTTTCCCGTGCCATGAAGAATATTGCTCCTTATCTACCATCATCCTGCGAGTAGCGTGTGGGTGGGTTAGGTCGCAGGCAGTAACCCACCACCGGCCGCAGACCACTAAGTCTCTGGCGGGCGACGCCGCCCATTCCCTTGCGCCGCTTCGCTTGCAGCGCTCGGTCAGCCACCTAACCCACCCTACCCGACATCCAAAGCCGGCATCAATCCACCAGCCGCCCGTCCACCAGCCGGATCTGCCTGTCGCAGGTCTCCGCCAGTCTCGCGTCGTGGGTGACGATAAGGAAGGTGACACCGTCTTCGCGGTTGATTTCGCGCATCAGCGCGAAGGCATCCGCTGCGGTCTGAGTGTCGAGGTTGCCGGTCGGCTCGTCGGCCAGCACCAGACGCGGGCGCGCCATCAGCGCGCGCACGATGGCGACCCGCTGCTGCTGGCCACCGGACAACTGCACCGGCATCTTGTAGCTGTGTTCAGCCAGCCCGACCCGCTCCAGCAGCATGGCGGCCCTGGCCTTGTCTTCGGCGCTCACCACCCCCTTGCCGGCGAACACCGGCATCATCACGTTTTCCAGCGCGGAAAACGCCGGCAGCAGGTGGTGGAACTGGAAGATAAAACCCAGATAAAGGTTGCGCAGCCGGGTACGCGCCGCGTCAGTCAGCCCCACGGCAGTTTCGCCGGCGATAAGCAGCTCGCCTGAGCTTGGCTGCTCAAGCAAGCCCATGATATTGAGCAGGGTGGACTTGCCCGAGCCGGACGGGCCGATCAGGGCAGAGAATTCACCCTCAAGAAGATTAAGGTTGATGCCGTGCAGCACCTCGACCAGTGGCGCCTTGCCGCCGCCGTAGCTGCGGCGGATGTCTTTCAGTTGTAAGACCTCAGCCACGGATTGCCTCCACCGGGTCCAGCATCGCCGCGCGCCGCGCCGGCGCCCACGCCGCCAGCACACCGGCCAGCGTTGCGATGATGGCAGTAATGATAAACAGCGATGGCGTCACCACCACCGGGAACAAAGGCGTGCCGTCGCTATTGAGCGCCAGCCGGGTAAAGCCCTTGGCCAGCAAGGCCCCCAGCGCCGAGCCGCCCAGGGAGCCGACCAGCCCGTAGATCGCGCCTTGCAGCAGGAACACCGCGCGGATGCGGCTGGCCGGCGTGCCCATGGCGCGCAGGATGCCGATCTCGCGCTGCTTTTGCACCACCGACACCACCAGCACGCTGGCAATGCCCAGCGCCACCGCCAGCGTGACGAACACCTTGATCATATTGCTCGACGCGCTCTGGCTTCTGAGCGCGGTCACCAGCTGGGTATTGGTTTCCTGCCAGCTGTCGGCCTCCAGCGCAGTGCGCGCCGACGCGGCCGCGGCAATGGACTCGGCCTGGAACAGGTCGAAAGTCTTGACATAGATTTCGCTGACGTCGCGGCGGTAGCCGAGCAAGGACTGCGCACTTCTGAGCGGCAGCAGCACCCAGCGCCGCGACAGATCCTTCAGCCCGAAATCCAGCACCGCCGTCACCAGAAAACTGTCGGCGACGCCGGTGGCCGATACCAGACGCAGGCGATCGCCCGGCTTCAGACCCAGCTCGCGCGCAAGCTCCGAGCCTATCATCACCGCACCGCTATCCAGCCGCAGCTGGCCGGCCTTGAGCTTGCTCTGCAGCGGCACAATCTTCAGGTAGTCGGCCAGCTCCACCCCCATCAGTACCACCGATTTTCTGACTCCGCCCTTGAGCGCGAAGCCCGGCCCGCTGGCCATCACCGCGGCGGCCTCCACGCCGGGCAAGGCGCGGGTCGCAGCGAGCGCGCTGGCCCAGTTCTCGATGGTGTTTTCGCGCTGAGTGCGCGTTTCCACCTCGCTCATCAGCTCGCCCGCCGGCGCCTCGATCAGGCGCCGGTTCACGTCTTCGCGCGGCTTGAGCACGATATGCGCCTGCGTCGACAGCGTCTTGTCGATGATATTGCTTTGCAGGCCGTTGACGATGGCGGTGATATATACCACCACCGCCACGCCTATGGTCACGCCAGCCAAAATCAACACCGTCTGGAAGCGCCCTTCGCGCATCAGCCGCCACGCCACCGTCCAGATAAAGGCCATCAGCCCTGCTCCTTCACGCGCACCTTGTCGCCTAACGAGAGCGCCGGCGCACCGGGCAGCACCACCAGATCCCCGGCGGCCAGGCCGCTCTTGATCTCGGCCATACCATCGGCCACCATGCCGGTCACCACCGCAACCTGCCCGGCCTTGCCCTCCCGCACGCGCCACAGCCACGATTTGCCGCCGCGCTCAAACACGGCTGCAGCCGGCACGGTCAGCGCGGCAGCTTTGCGCGCGACCACGATCTCGGCCGACACGGTCATATTGTGGGTCAGGAATGCAGGCAGCGTGTCCGGCAGCAGGATGGCTTCCAGCGTGCCGCGCTCCAGGTCCACCTGCGGTGCGATGCGGACAAGGCGAGCGGAAAACAGTGCATCAGGCCAGGCATCGGCCGCCACCTTGGCCACCTGCCCGACTTTTAGCTGCGCCAGGTAGCGCTCGTCCACGTCGAGGCGGATCTCGGTCTTGCCGGCGGCGGCAAAGGTCAGCACCGGCTTGCCGGCACTGACGATGTCGCCCGCTTCCACCTCGCGCGCAATCAGCCGCCCGGCAGCCGGTGCCAGGATGCGGGTCTGCTCTAATCGCGCCCGCGCCGCCGTCACCGCCGCCTGTGTCACCGCCACACGCGCGCGCGCCAGCCGTACCTTTTTGTCTTCCGCATCCAGCGCCGCGCGGCTGATAAAGCCCTGCGCCAGCAGGCTGCTCTGGCGGGCAAACTGGCGTTCGGCCTCGGCCTGCGTGGCAGCGGCCTCGTGCGCATTGCCCTCGGCCTGCGCCAGCGTGGCCTGCGCCTCATCCGACTCCAGCACCAATAGCACCGCACCGGCGGCAACCACAGCGCCCTCGGCTACCGGCGTCGCCAGCACCCGCCCGGTCAGCGTGGCACCCAGCCGGCTTTCTTCGGCACTGCTGACATGGCCGGTGGTGACGATGGTTTGGGTTAGCGGATGCGGCGCCAGCTTGAGCACGGCGACTTCAGGGCCATACAGCAGGCGTGGTAGCCACCACAAGGCAGCCCCAAGGGCGATCAGTACGATGACAAACAAAAAGCGGAAGCGTGGCAACATGGCGATCCATATGCGCTTAAAATAATGACTTCTTTTTACCACAGAGCACGGATCAACACTGCCATGAGTAGCGCAACCTTTACCGAGAATCTTGCCTCCTTGCCCGAAGTGAGCCATCTGGCCGGGCTGAACTTGCTGGATAGCACTGGCCAGAACGTCGCCACCTTGCTCAACCAGCCCGGCACAGCCGGTTCGGTACGGGTCTACGCCGCGCTGGCCGCGCGCTTTGGTGTGCTCAATAGCGAAGCCGCGCAAGCCGGCATTACGCTCTATGCCGAACACAGCATCGATGCCGAAGCCAACCCCGGCAAACACCCGAATATCGACCGCCTGTTTGCCGTGGCCCAAGGCAAGCAAGGTCCGCTTGACGTGGTGCTTCTGCCGGTCGCGCACACAATTCAATAAGTAAAAAGCCGCCCACCTTTCAGGGTGGGCGGCTTGAGCCTGCTGCCGCACATGATGCGGCTTGTTCACTTACATAAAGAATGCGTAGTTCAACGACAGCGCAGTCAGCAGGGCACCCCCCATCGGCACACTGCTGCGCTTGATGATTTCAAATGGTGAAATCTTGGCGATACCGGCACAGGCAATGACCACCGCCGCAATGGGCGACACCGAGCGGCCGATACTGGAAGCCAGCTGCATAGGCAGCAACATGGTCACCGCCGGCACGCCAAACTTGGTCGCCACTTCCGGCGCCAGCGTGGCAAAGCTGAGGAAGGAGGCGTTGCCCGAGCCCATCACCACGGCGGCACCCATAATCAGCGCAACCAGCACCAGCGTCATGAAGCCGCTACCCAGACCGGCACCATCCGCCGAGTGCAACAAAGCGGAAATCGCGCCGATGGCCTTGAGCGATTCGGCAAACAGTTCGGCGCAGACAATCAGCGCCACCACCGGGCCGAACACCTTGCCCA
This sequence comes from Aquitalea sp. S1-19, assembly GCF_024343515.1. NCBI lineage: Bacteria > Pseudomonadati > Pseudomonadota > Betaproteobacteria > Neisseriales > Chromobacteriaceae > Aquitalea > Aquitalea sp. S1-19. The sequence goes on from NZ_RJTZ01000015.1 coordinate 43,478, forward strand.
TACCGTCAAGGACGCTGGACAGGCCGGCAAACGAAGTACGGATGGAGCGGGTACGCACCAGTTCGCACGCCATACCGATAAACACCGTCAGCAGCATGCTCACTTCCACGCTGACCTTGATGTCGTCGATCACCAGCTTGGAGAAGACCATCATCAGCGCAAACGGAATCACCGGCAACAGCGCATACCAGGATGGTGCCTGGATGGCATCGCTACCCTTCTCGTCCAGTTCGGCATGTTCACCGCGG
>NZ_RJTZ01000150.1:0-4448 GCF_024343515.1 Aquitalea sp. S1-19
GCCCAGGCACTGGGTCAGCTCGGTGCGGCTGCCGCGCAGTAGTCCGGCGAACTGGTATTCAGACAGGGTGTCCGGCACCGGTGTCACCGCGCCGAGTATGGTCGCCGGGTCGCAGCCCAGTACCACCGCCACCGGGTAGGGCTGCCCCGGATTTTGTTGGCAGAATTCGCGATAGTCGAGTGCGCCGCCGCGGTGCGCCAGCCAACGCATGATGACGCGGTTTTTGCCGATGACCTGCTGGCGATAGATGCCGAGGTTTTGCCGTTTTTTGTTCGGGCCTCGGGTGACGGTCAGCCCCCAGGTAATCAGCGGCGCCACATCGCCCGGCCAGCAGTGCTGGATAGGCAAGCACGCCAGATCCACTTCCTCGCCTTCCCATACGATTTCCTGGCATGGGGCCTTGCTGACCAGCTTGGGTGCCATGGACAGCACCTGCTTCAGTAGCGGCAGCTTGTCCCATGCGTCGCGCAGCCCCTTGGGCGGCTCCGGCTCTTTCAGATAGGCCAATGTCTGGCCTATTTCGCGCAAGGCAGCGATGCCGTCGGCCCCCATGCCTTGCGCCACGCGCTCGGGCGTGCCGAACAGGTTGGCCAGCACCGGATAGTCGTAGCGCTTGCCATCTTGCGTCGGTGCTTCGAATAACAGGGCAGGGCCGCCGGCCTTGAGTACGCGGTCGGCAATCTCGGTCATTTCCAGATAAGGCGAAACCGGACGGGTGATGCGCTTGAGCTGGCCGTCTGCCTCGAGTTGCGCGATGAACTCCCTTAAATCTCGGTATGGCTTTTTCATATTTATGTTCTTTTCATGATCTGGCGCAAAGTTTCACTGCTTGGGCTTTGATATTTTCCTGCCTGACAGGCACGCACTGCAGCATGGCAAAGATAAAGTCTGACACAAGCCGGTGCAGCCCACGAATTTTAAGTTCAAACAAGCAAACTCGTAACAGGAGAAGAATGATGAAAAAGCTCGCACTTGCCGCTCTGATCGCCGCCATGGCCACCCCTGCTTTCGCCGCACAAGGCGATATTCTGGCGCGTTTTCGCGTAATCAATATTAATCCAGACGTTTCTACTACTAATGGTGCAGCTGCAGGTGCAGGGCTGGGCTTGAGTCAGCTGAATACCAATGTCAAGGATCAGTGGGCGCCTGAGTTGGACTTCACTTACATGGTGACCAACAATGTCGGTGTTGAGCTGATTCTGGGCACTGCACGTCATGAAGTAACAGCTAATGGTAAGTCTTTGGGTAAGGTCGGTGTTTTGCCTCCAACTGTTACCGTGCAGTACCACTTCGCACCTGAAGCTGCTTTCCGTCCATACGTTGGTGCCGGTATCAACTACACTCGCTTCTACAATGCAACGCTGAATGCTAAAGCACTTGGTGTTCCGTCTGATCTGAGTGTGGATAAAAATAGCTGGGGTGGCGCGCTGCAACTGGGCGCTGATTACGCGATCGACAAAAACTATTTCGTTAACTTCGATGTGAAGAAGATCTGGATTAAGACGGATGTTTCTGCTGATGCAGCCGGTGATCTGAACCTCGGTACCCTCAAGATCAACCCATGGGTGTTCGGTGTAGGTATCGGTACCAAGTTCTAATTCTGCTTGTTGGTGGTATTGCAAGGCACCCTTTAGGGTGCCTTTTTGCATTTTTGCCGGTTCGGATTCGCCTCAAGGGCTGGGTGGAGTTGGGTGTGGTGGGCTATATGAAAGCAGCACGCAGGCGGTTTTTGTCGTGGCGAACACGGGTGATGGATCAAAGACGCGGATATTTTTTGCATCAAGCTGATTTAGCGGCCATGCGATTTTTTTCAGCAAAAATAGCCACTTGGCCGGCTTTAACCGGCAGCTTTTGTTCCTGATCAGGAAAATGCGCTGAGGTCTTGAATTTTCAGGGCAATTTGGGGTTCCCCCGGGGGGGATTTTTGCTACAATTGCGCCCTTTTTTATGGGCGGGGAAGATCCATGGCTCTCCTTGAAATCCGCAACGTTGTAAAGCAGTTCGATGACTTCACCGCTGTGAACAACGTCAGCCTGTCCGTCGAGGCAGGTGAGTTCTTTACCTTGCTGGGTCCTTCCGGTTGCGGCAAGACAACCTTGCTGCGCATGTTGGCCGGTTTCGAGCAGCCCGATTCGGGCCAGATTCTGCTCGATGGCAAGGATATGTCGCAGGTGCCGCCGGAAAAGCGTCCGGTGCATACGGTATTCCAGAACTACGCCTTATTCCCGCATATGACGGTGCGCGAGAACGTGGCTTTCCCGCTCAAAATGGCCGGCTGGGCTAAAGACAAGATCGACGCGCAAGTGGACGAGCTGCTGGAGGATGTGCGTCTGACCCGGTTCGGCAAGCGCTATCCGCATGAGATGTCGGGTGGCCAGCGCCAGCGCGTGGCGATTGCGCGCGCGCTGGTCGACCGTCCGCGCTTGTTGCTGCTGGACGAGCCGCTGTCTGCACTGGATGCCAAGCTGCGTGAAGAGATGCAGCTTGAGCTGATCAATCTGCAAAAAGAAGTCGGCATCACCTTTGTCTATGTCACCCACGACCAGGGCGAGGCGCTGGCGCTGTCGCACCGCATCGCGGTGATGAGCAACGGTCAGGTCGAGCAGCTGGATATTCCGGAGAATATCTACGGTAACCCGAAAAACCGTTTTGTCGCCGACTTCATCGGCCAGTGCAATGTGCTGGAAGGCACGGTCAAGGCGGTCGATGGCGACACCATGACGGTGGATATCAAGGGCTGTGGCGAGGTCAAAACGCTGGCTGTTGCCGGTGCTGCCGTCGGCAAGCCTGGCTGGCTGGCACTGCGCCCGGAAAAGATCAAGCTGGACAAAGAGCTGCCGGACCTGCCGGACGAGGCTTATTTCAAAGGGCGCATTCATGACTGCCTGTATCTGGGCGATGTGACCATCTACATCGTCGAGGTCGCCGATGGCGTGCTGATCGAGACCATGCTGCCGAACAATATCCCCGGCGTGGCCAAGTTCTTTGACGATAACGACGAAGTGGAAGTCGCCTGGCGCTTTGACGCCGGGCGCTTCCTGTTCGAGTGAGGCCGGCGATGAAGCTGCAAAACCGATTGGGCAAGTATTTGCTGTCCTGGCCGCCGCTCGTCTATCTGGTGCTGTTTTTCCTGATTCCGACCTGCATCATGTTTGTCGCGGCCTTCCGCTTTCCGGGCGACTACGGCGGGCTGGCACCGATGTATTACATCGAAGAAGGCCGCGTGGTGTGGGATCTGACGCTGGAGAACTTCCAGCGCATCGTGGAAGAGCCGATCTACCTCGAGCTGTTTCTCAAGTCGGCAGGCTATGCCGGGCTGACGACGCTGGTGTGCATCCTGATGGCGTACCCGTTGGCGTGGCTGATTGCACGCTCGCAGAAAAAGCACCGCGACCTGATGCTGCTGCTGGTGATCCTGCCGTTCTGGTCCAACTTCCTGATCCGTATCTACGCCTGGATGATTATTCTCGGGCCGCAGTCGGCATTTACCAAGGCGGTCAACTGGGTGTGGACCGGTATGGGCTTCGAGCCTTTGCAGCTGCTGTTTACCCCGTTCGCCGTGATTGTCGGCATGGTCTATGTGCATCTGCCGTTTATGGTGTTGCCGCTGTACGCCAATCTGGAAAAACATGATATGTCGCTGCTGGCGGCGGCGCAGGATCTGGGGGCCAATGCCTGGCAGCGCTTCTGGAAGATTACCTGGCCGTTGTCCCTGCCCGGCATCTTTGCCGGCTCTGCGCTGGTGTTTATCCCGGCGCTGGGCATGTTCGCGAGTCCGGACATTCTGGGTGGTACCGATTCGATCATGATCGGCAACCTGATCAAGCAGCAGATTCTGGATACGCGCGACTGGCCGTTTGGTGCGGTGCTGTCGATCATGTTGACGGCAGGCGTATTGGGTATTGCGGCCTTGGGCTCGCTAGTGGCAAGGGGAGGGGTGAAGCGTGGCTAAGAAGCAATCCGTCTGGCTGTGGGTATCGGCCATCTCGACTTACCTGTTTCTTTACCTGCCGCTGGTGATCGTGGTGGTGTTCTCGTTCAATGATTCCAAGCTGAACGCGGAATGGGTGGGCTTTACCTTCAAGTGGTATGACCAGCTGTTTCACAATGACAAGATGCTGACTGCTGCCGGCCACTCGCTGATGATTGCGATTGCGGCCAGCTTGCTGTCTACCTTTTTCGGGACGCTGGCCGGGGTGGCAATGCACAAGTACAAGCTGCGCATCCTGCCGTTTCTGGTGCTGACACCCATCGCGATTCCCGAACTGCTGACCGGTGTCAGTCTGGTGATCTTCTTCGTGATGGTCAATCAGGTGTTGGGCATACTTGAGCTGGGGCTGTTTACCATCTTGTTGTCGCATGTGGCGTTCTGTATCGGTTTTGTCGCCATCGTGGTCAAGGCGCGCATGCAGGGTATGGATGACTCGCTGGTCGAGGCGGCGCGCGAT
>NZ_RJTZ01000150.1:4468-5561 GCF_024343515.1 Aquitalea sp. S1-19
TCCGGACATTCTGGGTGGTACCGATTCGATCATGATCGGCAACCTGATCAAGCAGCAGATTCTGGATACGCGCGACTGGCCGTTTGGTGCGGTGCTGTCGATCATGTTGACGGCAGGCGTATTGGGTATTGCGGCCTTGGGCTCGCTAGTGGCAAGGGGAGGGGTGAAGCGTGGCTAAGAAGCAATCCGTCTGGCTGTGGGTATCGGCCATCTCGACTTACCTGTTTCTTTACCTGCCGCTGGTGATCGTGGTGGTGTTCTCGTTCAATGATTCCAAGCTGAACGCGGAATGGGTGGGCTTTACCTTCAAGTGGTATGACCAGCTGTTTCACAATGACAAGATGCTGACTGCTGCCGGCCACTCGCTGATGATTGCGATTGCGGCCAGCTTGCTGTCTACCTTTTTCGGGACGCTGGCCGGGGTGGCAATGCACAAGTACAAGCTGCGCATCCTGCCGTTTCTGGTGCTGACACCCATCGCGATTCCCGAACTGCTGACCGGTGTCAGTCTGGTGATCTTCTTCGTGATGGTCAATCAGGTGTTGGGCATACTTGAGCTGGGGCTGTTTACCATCTTGTTGTCGCATGTGGCGTTCTGTATCGGTTTTGTCGCCATCGTGGTCAAGGCGCGCATGCAGGGTATGGATGACTCGCTGGTCGAGGCGGCGCGCGATGTGATCCTGAAGGCCAAGCCTTACTGGGCCACCTTTAACAACCAGAGCTATATCAAGGAGCTGACAGTCGGCAATATGCTGGTGGCGATGGGTTACTCCAACGATATGGTGCAAGCGCGTGAAGATGCCAAAAAAGCCAAGCGTCCGTTTGTCGTCAGCTTTGGTTTGCAGAAAGAGGGCAATACCATGTCGGTCGATAACTTCGTCGTGCTGAAGGATGCGCCGCGCAAGGATCTGGCCTATCAGTTCATCAACTTCATGCTGGATGGCAAGAATGGTGCCGAGCTGACCAATAGCATGGGTACCGGCAGCCCGAATGCGGCATCGATGGCTTTCGTTAACAAGGAGATTGCCAAGTCGTCGGCGGTTTTCCCGACCAAGGCCGATATGCCGCGCCTGCAGCAATTGCAGGACCTCAA
>NZ_RJTZ01000151.1:0-5530 GCF_024343515.1 Aquitalea sp. S1-19
TGGTGGGCACCACCAGCATCGAGAACTCCGAGCTGATCGATACGCTGCTGACCAAGGCGGGTATTGCGCACAATGTGCTGAACGCCAAGGAACATGCGCGCGAAGCCGATATCATCGTGCAGGCAGGTCGTGCCGGCATCATTACCGTGGCGACCAATATGGCCGGTCGCGGTACCGACATCGTGCTGGGCGGCAACCCAGAGCCGGAAATCAAGGCGATCGAGGCGGACGAGCGCCTGAGCGCGGATGAGAAAGCGGCAAAAATCGCCGCGATCCGCGCCGAATGGCAGTTGCGCCACGACGCAGTACTGGCGGCGGGCGGCTTGCATATCATCGGCACCGAGCGTCATGAATCGCGTCGTATCGACAACCAGTTGCGCGGCCGTTCCGGTCGTCAGGGTGATGCCGGCTCCAGCCGCTTCTATCTGAGTCTGGAAGACCCGCTGTTGCGCATCTTCGCCTCCGAGCGTGTTGGCGCCATCATGGAAAAGCTCAAGATGCCGGAAGGCGAGGCGATCGAGCATCCGTGGGTGAGCCGTTCGATCGAGAATGCGCAGCGCAAGGTAGAAGGCCGTAACTTCGACATCCGCAAGCAGTTGCTGGAGTACGACGACGTTGCCAACGACCAGCGCAAGGTGATCTACGGCCAGCGCAACGAGATCCTGGAAGACGAAGATGTCTCCGCCGTCGTGACCCATATGCGCGAAGGCGTGATTGCCGATCTGGTTGATCTGTATCTGCCGCCGGAGTCGATGGAAGAGCAGTGGGATATCCCGGGCCTGGAAACCGCGCTGGAAGGCGAATACCAGCTGCAGGCACCGATAGCCGAATGGATCAAGGCCGAACCGGCGCTGGACATTCCGCAGATCAAGGAGCGCGTGCTCAAGCTGGCCGAAGAAACCTATCTGGCTAAAGTCGAGCTGGCCGGTGATGGTGTAATGCGCCAGTTCGAGCGCTCTTTGGTGCTGCAGATGCTGGATAATCATTGGCGCGAGCATCTGGCTGCCATGGACCATCTGCGTCAGGGCATCCATCTGCGCGGCTATGCGCAGAAGAACCCGAAGCAGGAGTACAAGCGCGAGGCGTTCGAGCTGTTCGCCGACATGCTGGAACGCATCAAGAAGAGCGTGGTCGGTGTGCTGATGACGGTACAGGTCAACAGCGCGGCCGATGCCGAAGCGATTGCTCCGCACGAGGTGGCCGGCATGTCGCTGAACCATCAGGAGCCGGGCTCGGCACTGGGCGAGGCGGGGGAGGATAATCCGTATGCGCCGGAAGTGCTGGCAGCACAAGGCATACGCATCGGTCGCAACGACCCGTGCCCGTGCGGCTCCGGCCATAAATACAAGCAGTGCCACGGCAAGCTGGCTTAAGCTGGCTGAGCACTAAAAAGACCCGGCAGCGCCGGGTCTTTTTCTATCCGGCGTGCTCGGGCATGAGGCCGGAAGCTTTGGTGTATGATAGGTGCTACATTCTATCTGCGTAGGGAACGATGAAAAATTCACGGCATGGCCTTGCCTCTAGCTGGTCTGCGGCTTTACCGCATAGCAGCGCGACAGTTGCGATTCGGGGAGAGGGGGGGCGATATCTGTCCTCGACACCGGCTTTTTCCCGCCTGCTAGGGCGCGACACCGTGCAGGGGCTGACGGATCAGGATTGTTTCCCCGTGGAAGTAGCCAAGCACTTGGCCATGCTTAATCACCGGGTCAGGCAGGAAGGGCATTCCGTCTGCGAGTTTGAACCGTCTTCCCGACTGATGCTGGTCGAGTTTCCACTGTCGGATGATGACAGTAACCACACCGCACTCAGCGGCGTGGTGGTGGTCGAAGAGCCGCGCGCGGCACAGGACTTGCGCCAGGCACTGCAGAATGCCGAGTCCAATAACCGTGAGTTGCAGCAGAATATTGCCGACCTGGAGAGCATTGCGGCCACCGACCGTTTGACCGGCACCCGCAACCGCCATTTCCTTGAGCGTCATATCCATAACGAGATTGCCCGTGCCGAGCAGCAAGGGAGTCCGCTCTCCGTGCTGATCGTCGATGTGGATCATTTCAAGACTATCAATGATGCGCATGGCCATGCCTGCGGCGACGAGGTGCTGTGCGAACTGGCCGAGCGACTTCGCGGTGCACTGCGGGCCAGCGACGTGTTGGTGCGCTGGGGCGGCGAGGAGTTTCTGGTGCTGTGTCCGGACACGCCGCAAGCGGCTGCCGTGCGTCTGGCCGAACGCTTGCGTCTTGCAGTCGCTACCTTGCCGTTTTCCCGCAGCCTGCAAGTCACTATCAGCCTGGGGATCGCTGGCAGACAGGCAGGCGAGTCGTGGCAACCCTGGTTCGAGCGCGCTGATGCAGCCTTGTATCGCGCCAAAGCGGACGGCCGCAACCGGGTAGAGGCGGCCAGTTTTGACGAGAAAGAGGGCGATGCTTTTTCCAACGTCGGTTTTTTGCAACTGAGCTGGCGCAGGGCTTATGAAAGCGGGCATGACGGCATTGATGCCGAACATCAGGCGCTATTTGCCATCTGCAACCAGTTGCTGGATGCGGTATTGCAGATGCGCTCGCGCGAATCTATTGCCGAGCTGATTGCCAGGTTACTGGCCGATGTCAGTCAGCATTTCCAGCATGAAGAAGCTGCCATTCGCGCGGCCGGCTATCCGGAAGCAGAACAGCATGCCGCCATACACGCCGGTTTGCTGTCACAGGCATATGCGCTTTGTGCCCGTTTCGAACAGGGCGAAGCCAGCATAGGCGAACTATTCCAGTTTCTGGCGCATGAGGTGATTGCCCGCCATATGCTGCGCGAAGACCGGCTTTTCTTCCCTTATCTGAATGGCTCGCACGCTTAAGCACTCAAGGCCGACTGAAGATGAAGTGCGGGGGCAGGGCTGCTTCTGGTAACCTAGATGCCAATAAAATTTATTCTTCGGCATGATGACTATGACTACCAGCGATACGCATATCTACCTTGCGTCGGGCAGCCCGCGCCGGCGTGAACTGTTGCAGCAACTGGGCGTGGCTTTTGAGCGCATCCATGCCGACATCGACGAGTCGGTTTTGCCGGGTGAAGAGGCCATTGCCTACACCGAGCGTCTGGCGGCGGCCAAGGCGGCGGCTGGTTGGGCTGTGGTGCAAAGCTGCGGTCTGCCTTCGCGCCCGCTGCTGTCGGCCGATACCACGGTGGTGCAGGATGGCGAGATTTTCGGCAAGCCGGTCGATGCCGCAGACGCCGCGCGCATGTTGCGTGCGTTTTCTGGGCGCAGCCATCAGGTGGTGACCAGCGTGGCCATCCGTCAGGATGACAAGCTGAGCGTGGCGACCTGTGTGACCGAGGTGAGCTTTCGCCCTTTATCCGATGCAGATATCGAACGCTATATCGCCAGTGGCGAGCCGTTCGACAAGGCCGGCGCCTACGGAATTCAGGGGCATGCAGCAGTATTCGTGTCCCGCATCGATGGCAGCTTTACCGGTGTGATGGGCCTGCCCCTGTTTGAAACGGCGGCCTTGCTGGCTGAATTCGGCTTCACTTTTCCTTGAGGTCGGTCGCCATGCTGCATCAATCCATTACTTTGCCGCGCGATATCGTACGGCCGCAGGAACAGATTCTCGTCAATATCACGCCGCAGGACACGCGGGTGGCCGTGCTGGAAGACTCGGTGGTGCAGGAGCTGCATATCGAGCGCGCCGCCAGCCGCGGTATCGTCGGCAATATCTATCTGGGTCAGGTCAAGCGCGTCTTGCCCGGCATGCAAAGCGCCTTTGTCGAAATCGGCCTGGAGCGTGCCGCCTTCCTGCATATCGCCGACGTGCTCGAGCAGCGCCAGCATCCGGCCGAGCCGCAGCGTATCGAAAAGATGCTGTTCGAAGGCCAGACCGTGCTGGTGCAGGTGATCAAGGACCCGATCAATACCAAGGGTGCGCGGCTGTCTACGCAGATCTCCTTGGCTGGGCGCTTTCTGGTGCACCTGCCGCAGGACGAGCATATCGGTATCTCGCAGAAGATCGAGAGCGAGGCCGAACGCCACAGCCTGAAGGCACGCATGGAGAACCTGGTGCCGGCCGGTTCGCCGCATGGTTATATCGTGCGTACCAGTGCCGAGGGCGCGAGCAATGCCGAACTGGCAGCCGATATTGAATACCTGTCCAAGTTGTGGGCCGATATCCGCCACAAGTCGCAAAATCTGCCGGCGCAGAGCTGCCTGTATGAGGATCTGCCGCTGGCTGTGCGGGTGCTTAGGGATATGGTCAGCGACCAGACCGGCAAGATCATTGTCGATTCGACCGAAAACTATGAGCGCATGGTCGAGTTTGCCGAGCAGTATGTACAGTCGGCGGTGGACAAGATCGAGCGTTATAGCGGCAATCGTCCGCTGTTCGAGCTGCATGGTATCGAGGCCGAGATCGAGCGTGCGCTGGCGCGCCGGGTCAATCTCAAGTTTGGTGGCTATCTGATTGTCGACCAGACCGAGGCAATGACCACCATAGACCTGAATACCGGTGGTTTCGTCGGCACGCGCAATTTTGACGAGACCATCTTCAAGACCAATATGGAAGCGACTCACGCCATTGCGCGCCAGCTGCGACTGCGCAATATGGGTGGCATCATCATTGTCGATTTTATCGATATGGACAGCGATGAGCACAAGCAGGCGGTGCTGGCCGAGCTAGCCAAGGCCATGGCGCGCGACCGCACCCGTGTGACGCTTAACGGCTTTACCAGCCTCGGTCTGGTCGAGATCACCCGCAAGCGCACGCGCGAGAGCCTGTCGCACATCTTGTGCGAGCCGTGCCCGACCTGTCAGGGCCGCGGCCAGATCAAGACCGCGCAGACAGTATGCTATGAAATCCAGCGCGAAATCGTGCGCGAGGCGCGCAAGTTCGATGCCAAGGGTTTCCGCATCCTCGCCTCGCAGCCGGTGATCGACATGTTCCTCGACGAGGAGTCGCAGAGCCTGGCCATGTTGATAGACTTTATCGGCAAGCCGGTATCGCTGTCGGTGGAAAGTACTTATACGCAGGAACAGTTCGACGTGGTACTGATGTAAGCCGCAACTGTTTTGCGGTGACGTAAAAAGGTTAGTTTATGAATGATGTACACGGCGATGCCTTGTGGCGCGCCATTCTGGATGAAACGGCACTGGCTGCGCGCGACGAGCCGCTATTGGCCAGTTTTCTGCATATGACGGTGTTGCGTCATGCCTCGCTGGAAGATGTGCTGGCTTTTCATCTGTCGAGCAAGCTGGCCAGCCCGGTCATGGACGCGCGTGCGCTGATGGAACTGTTCCACGAGGCACTGTCGGCCGACGACACCATCAGCCGCGCCATGCGCGCCGATATCACCGCCTGCTTCGAGCGCGATCCGGCCTGCGACAGCTATTCGACACCGCTGTTGTACTTCAAGGGCTTCCACGCCATCCAGAGCCAGCGTGTCACCCACTGGCTATGGCAGCAGGGGCGCAAGACCATGGCCTATTTCCTGCAGAACCGCATCTCCGAAGTGCTGGGTGCCGACATTCACCCTGCCGCGCGCATCG
>NZ_RJTZ01000152.1:0-5426 GCF_024343515.1 Aquitalea sp. S1-19
AAAGTGGTACGTGAGCTGGGTTCAAAACGTCGTGAGACAGTTTGGTCCCTATCTGCAGTGGGCGTTGGAAGTTTGACGGGGGCTGCTCCTAGTACGAGAGGACCGGAGTGGACGAACCTCTGGTGTACCGGTTGTCACGCCAGTGGCATTGCCGGGTAGCTAAGTTCGGAAGAGATAAGCGCTGAAAGCATCTAAGCGCGAAACTCGCCTGAAGATGAGACTTCCCTGAGGACTTGATCCTCCTGAAGAGTCGTTCGAGACCAGGACGTTGATAGGTCGGGTGTGGAAGTGCTGTGAGGCATGAAGCTAACCGATACTAATTGCTCGTGAGGCTTGATCCTATCATTTGAGTGGCTTTGCTAAGATAAGCAGAGTTGCGAAGCAATACTTCTACCAAGGCATCCAGAGAAAGAAGTGGTCTGGGTGTTTAATTTCGGTTTCTACAATTTGACAAGTTAATGTCTGGTGGCCATAGCGAGGTGGTCCCACGCCTTCCCATCCCGAACAGGACCGTGAAACACCTTAGCGCCGATGATAGTGTGGCATTCGCCATGTGAAAGTAGGACACCGCCAGACGCCCCATTTAAAACCCCAGCTCATCAGAGCTGGGGTTTTAACGCAATATTGACAGTTTTTGTGGTGGATATAGCTCAGTTGGTAGAGTCCCGGATTGTGATTCCGGTTGTCGTGGGTTCGAGCCCCATTATCCACCCCACATAATGCTAAAACCCTGATTTCCCAAGGAAATCAGGGTTTTTTTGCGTGGATAAAACGATTTGCTACACGAACTGTTACGCACGACGTGGAGTAAGTCACATGAAAGCTATTGCAGAAAATCTTTGCCGGCGCGGAAAAAAAGGGGTCTATTATTGCCGCCGTCGGGTTCCCCATGACCTCCTTCCTCTCTATGGGCGCGCTGAAATTCTTCGCAGTCTGAAAACTGCAGATGAGTCTATTGCACGGCAGCGCTGGCGCGAAGTGATGGTTGGGCTTGATCGCGAATTCAGCGACAGACGCCAGCAACTTGCTGCGATGCTTGAGCCATCTGAGCCGATCACAGTGCCGTTATTGACCGATCAGTTTGTCGAGAATCTTGGACGTTACTGGGTTCAGCAGGTTCTTTCTTTTGATGACACGGTGCGTCTGGCAGGACTTGATGATGGTCAATTCGATGAGCTCGGTGAGAAACTAAGCGGCCAGCGTAAAGAGCTCGGCCGCATCCTCGCGCAGGGACGCTTCAGCAAGATTGAGCCGGCATTCTTTGCGTTTCTGCATCTTTGCGGTGTCAATGCGAAACCTTCTCATGCTGAACGGCCGAAAGTCCTGAGGGCATTTTTGAAGTCAGTGATCGCTGCGCTCGATGTGCAGCTTGAGCGTCATGACGGCAAAGTGCGGGAAACTCACGATGTTGTCGAGCCCGGTTTGGTGGAGCCCCCTGCGCAACTGCTGCAGAAGCAGGCGATCGAGACAACGGCTGGTTACGTGGCTTGGGATCAGGTGTTTGATGCATGGGAACACTATGTAGAAAATCGACCAAAATCAACCGTTTTTGCTTATCAGACACCCTGGCGCGAGCTTAAAAGATTTGCAGCCTCGAAAGGAATCTCTGGCCCGTGCTCTCTGACGTCGGTACTGATGACCGAGTTTGTGCAGCACATGCATATGGACTGCAAATTGCAGATTGGCACGATCAACGAACGCCTTGCAAAGCTCAAAGGTATCTTTAAAGTAGCGGTCGGACGTCACTTGCTGATTGCTAACCCTGCTGCTGATACGCTGGGTTTCAAAGAGAGTGTGCGGGGGAAGGAAACCAAGAAGCGTTTGCCCTTTGCTCCTGATGAACTAGAAAAGCTGTTTGGCTGCCCGATTTATACTGATGAGCAGTTGCGTTCGCAGGGACAGGCTGGCGAAGCGAGTTACTGGATTCCGCTGCTCATGTTTTACACCGGAGCGCGCACGGAAGAGGTCGCAGGCCTGCAGTTGCAAGATATTCGGCTAGATCCACAGCACGGATGGTATTTCGATATCACGGACTTGTTCTCGTCTGAAGATGATTTGTTCGATGAGAGTGAGAGAGGTCATGAGGGCAAGCGTGGTCTTAAAAATGCGGTATCGCGCCGGAAAATACCGGTCGCGAAGCCACTGATTGCACTGGGTTTGCTGGAATACCGCCAGCACTTGCTGGCGGCGGGGGAGTGCATGCTATTTCCAACCCTGAAGCATGATAGTCACGACAAGCTGGGAGGTGCTTTTGGCAAGTGGTTCGGTCGGCACAAACGTAAACTCGGAATCACTAGCGATAAGAAAGTGCTGTATTCATTCCGTCACAACATGAAAACATTGCTTGAGCAAGCACAAATGCCTAGCAAGTATCTGAAGCGTATTCTGGGGCATGCGAGCGGTGATGGTAGTATCACCGACAGCTATGGTGATGGTGATGTACCACTGGCGGTGATCGTCGAATGGTTTGGCAAAGTGCAGTTTCCTGAGTTGTCAGTCAAACGATGGCGGCCTGGCTGTGGTGTATTGCGGGCTGATGACTACAAGCTGCATGCAGCTTAAAAATGGACTCGTGATGTTAGATCTGCTCAGGCCACGTAATTTGGTACTGCTGGTTAAAATTTGAGCTGCTAGTAAACATAGCGATCACGTACCGATGGTACGACTGTCAGATCCAGCATGCAGACTGCAGCAAGCTGCAGTGCTCGTCGCATACTGGTCTGGATTTCTATCCAAGTGTTTTCTCCGTTGAGTTGCCCTTTCAGGATTAGCTTGCCTTCAGTTCTCAGATACCAGAAGTGGGCATCGCACGGCAACGGAATGCGGTGATGTGCATTGTGATAGTGCAAATTCAGTGTCCATTTTTCACCGTCAGGATCGTTGCTGACGGCTGAGGTATTGCTGTTGATGAAGATGTGCTTGAGTTTTCGGGACATTATCGATAGACCTTTTTAACAGTATGTTGTGCATTTTAAGGTTTGCACAGCATGCTGTGTAGAGACTAGGGGTAAAACAGCACAACATACTGTGCATGAATAAGTTTTTACCGAGTCAGCATTTTGGTGGACTGCTAAAACAGCTGCGAACAGAGCGAAAGCTGTCGCAAGAAGCGTTTGCCGAGCGTGCCGGGGTGCACCGGAATTTTGTATCTTTGCTTGAGCGTGGTATTAATCAGCCATCGCTCGATACGTTGTTTGCGCTTGCTGATGCGCTAGAAATGGATGTCGCCGAGTTGATCCGTCGACTGCAGACACATGATTTTAGTTCGGGTGAACGTACCGATTCAGATGTGAGAAAAGTATGAAAAACCGGGCAGGCAAGCTGCCCGGTTAAAATAATAAATAGTACCTGTTTGAAATTTATGTTCTGCTGCCAAGCTGAACATGTCTGTGCATCATCGCCAAACGATGCGTTTGTGAACGTTGCTCGTGCCAACGAGCGGGTTCTTACTGCCTGTAGCGCCGCCAAGCGCTTGAATCAATACTTACTTCCTGACGTCTTTTGTCGGTTTTAACTGCCCCCGGGTGCTACCTTCGGTCAAATCGCCGCACCCTGCTTACGCAACTACTCAACTTCGCTCCCGACCTGCTGCACCCCTTTTATCGGAGGCTACGGTACGACGGTGTGCCTGCCAAGCACACCCCGCGCAGGTCTTCCCGCGTTAGCAAAACTCTACTGCGATTTTACACGCGACTCCCTCATCTACATGACTTGTGCCTCTGCACTTTCTGTCGATTTCGGCGGCCCGATGTTCCATAGCGGCTCGCTTACCCATCATGTGATTTCCAGGTTTGACCTGCACCAACTGCAGTGGTGCAATCGCTTGTAAGATCTCCACATCGCCTGTCCGTTACAGGCTTTTAGACGCTTGAGCTATTCTGCGATCCAGCCGGCTTGCGCCCGCTGGTACCTCGTTTCCAGATTTCTCCTCCACTATCACCCCCTCACGAAGGGTGCTGCAGCCCACGTCTGTGGCAAAGGTTGTACCGTCACCGACACCCCCTCGATGGTCCTAACGCTGATACGATTATTCATCTCAGCTACCATTTTCGAATTTTGCAGGAACGATCCCGGTTACCCGGGCGTCCGTTTCCGCGTCGCCCAACATACATACTTTTTAAAGATTGGGTCGAATCAGGTTTGCACCTGAAGCGCCCGTTGCCACGCAGCGAGCTCTACTAGAAGCACTGCGCGACGGGAAGTAAAACGCAACAAGATTGGCAATCCTGTGCGGCTTGAAACAGACAGGGGGCGTTGGCGCACCCCCTGCCGAACTAGGCGGCAATAAGGGATGGCGACCCCGTGTGATGTTTCCTTGTTGAAAAGTGAGTCCTGCTTCGTATAGCAAGTGCGGCAAGCCGTGGGCGCATTTTTCACAAGATGTAGCAAAAAAAATGCAGGTATCCGGTATCGGCGGTGCGACCGGGCGGTCGCTAACAGCGCGAAGCCAGTACAGGATGCATCCTCCTGCACTGGCTTCTATTGGAACATCAATGTGTGTGCTGTGAATTCGCTGCGCTCAGTTCACCGCACACGCTTATTTGCAGCGTTTTGCCGTGTCCGGCAAAACGTATAAAAAGCGTCGCTACACATCGTGTCATCAACAAGAAGGGCACGACATGTATCTCAAAATTCTCCCGCCACCGAGCGCACGCGGATCACACTTTCTACGTATTCCCGCAAGCAAGACCGCAGCAATGCGCATCATTCTCGAAACCGTCCAGCGCGGTAGCCGCTACTACACGAGCGGAGTTGTCGCCGCACGAAAAGCTGTCGCGTTGGCAGATAAATTTGCGGAGTTGTATGAAGTCGACGCGAACAGCAACCGGCGTGCATACCGTAAGCGGCAAGGGCTGGCGAATTGCACGCTGATCATGTACCCGCACGATAACAAACCAGGGCACTTTTTATGGTGGCTGCTGGTGACGCCGGGGAAAGGGCCGGTGCATCAACGTGAGAAGCTATCCGATGCGCACGACAAACGACAGCGTTTGCCGTGGTCTGAACAGTACCAGCTCGTGCGTTTGCAAAAAGAGAAGGGACAGGGCGGAGCACGAAGCTGGAGCTGGCAGTTGCAGCCGCGTGCATTTGATGAGTGGAGTGCTGGCGTAGAAGAGGCAACGCGCAGCACCGGGACGGTCGGCATTGATGTTGTGCGGGTGAAGTCACTGATCGATGCGCTGCTGCGTATGCCCGGTTATCACGGCATACGTGAGCAGCAGAAACAGTTGCTCATGCTCGCGAGTGAACACTGGCGCAAACATCGTAGCTCGCCGTTTCCAGTCGAGGTTGGGCACCTTCCGTATATCGACAAGTCATTCGCGTGTTACGCGAATCCGGCCTTGTGCCTGGATGGGCTCGTTCACATCATGCTGACCGCACCCGCACCCGCACCCGCACCCGCACCCGCACCCGCACCCGCACCC
>NZ_RJTZ01000153.1:0-5137 GCF_024343515.1 Aquitalea sp. S1-19
CACGATATGCGCCAGCGTCGTCTTGCCCAGGCCCGGCGGGCCGAACAAAAGCACATGGTCCAGTGCCTCGCCACGGCGCTTGGCCGCCTCGATAAAGATTTCCAGCTGGCCGCGTGCCTTTTTTTGCCCGACATATTCGTCAAGCAGCTTGGGGCGCAGCGCCCGCTCCTGCGCATCCTCATGCGCGGACAGGCTTTGCTGGGTCACGATGCGCGGCGCGGGTGCGCCGCCCATCAGGTTGTCGGTTTCTATCATCTTGCGCTTGTTTCCTGACTGGCTATTTCTTGCGGCCATTAGCCGGCTTGAGTTTGATGGAGATGCCGCCACGCCCCTGCGTGGCTTTTTTCACCTCGAACCAGCCGGATTTTTCCACCAGTTCGGAAATTTTGCGGTAACCGTAGTTGCGCGGGTCAAAGTCGGGCATCCATTGTCCCAACAGGCTGTTGGCACCGCCAAGATCCGCCCAGCCGTCGTCGTCGCCGCTGGCTTCGATCGCCTTCTGGAACTGGGCACGCAATTTGCGGTCCAGCGGACGCAACACCGGCTTGGCTGCGGCGGGCACCTTGACACGCCCCCCCTCGTCCTTGCCCGCGGTTTCCGGCTCGGCCTTGGCCTCGTCCGGCTCGCGCAAGACTTCGACGTAGACGAATTTGCTGCAGGCATTCACAAAGGCGACCGGTGTTTTTTGCTCGCCAAAGCCCCAGACATCCAGCCCGTCTTCGCGCAAGCGCGTTGCCAGACGTGAAAAATCGCTGTCGCTGGAGACCAGACAAAAGCTGTGAAAACGCTCAGAATGCAGCAGATCCATCGCATCGATCACCATCGAGATGTCGGACGCGTTCTTGCCCTTGGTGTTGGGAAACTGCTGGATGGGGTGGATGGCAAAGCGCGCGCACAGATCGCGCCATGCCTTGTCGTGCTTGCTGAAGTCGCCGTACACGCGCTTGAGGGCGAGTACCCCGAGCTTGCCGGCTTCTTCCAGCACGTCTTCTATCCAGGCCGGCGACACATTGTCGGCATCAATCAGTACGGCGACATTGGCCATGACTTATCCTTTCATCAGGTTTTTCAGCGCATAGCGTACGCCTTCGCTGACACCGCTATCGGCCGGCATGCCCTTGATGGCTGCCGCCGCTTCCTTTTCGTTGTAACCCAGCGCCAGCAGAGCGCCGATGATATCGCTCCTGTCGTCGGCCATCATCGCCAGCGGCAGGCCGCCCGGCGTTGCCACCAGCGAGCCGGTCATCAGCTTGCCGCGCAACTCCAACACCAGACGCTCGGCAGTTTTCTTGCCGATGCCGGGCACGGCAGACAGGCGTTTGACGTCTTCGCCGGCAATAGCCAGCGCCAGTTCGTCGGCGGTCATGCCCGACAGGATGGCCAGCGCGATTTTGGCACCGATGCCAGACACCTTGATCAGCTGGCGAAAGGTCTGCCGCTCTTCCTTGCTGGCAAAGCCGAACAAGAGATGGGCGTCTTCGCGTATCACCAGATGGGTATAGAGCGTGGCAGTTTGCCCCAAGGCCGGCAACTGGTAATAGGTATTCATCGGTACATCGACTTCATAGCCGACACCACCCACATCAAGCACGATCTGTGGCGGCAGCTTTTCAATCAGGGTGCCGGATAGGCGTCCAATCATGGGGTTTCTTTCTAATAGAGGGGTTCAGGATTTGCCATGGCGGCGAAGCGGGCGGCAGCGGATGCGCCCTTAAAGGAGATTACGCCAGCCGGCCATTCTTGACGCGCAGACCCTGCTGCGCCAGCGCGCCCATCACGCCGCCGCTATGGTTGGCATGCGCCAGCGCCACGGCCAGCGCATCGGCCGCATCTTCCTGCGGCGTGCCGGACAGATTCAGCATCTTGACCACCATATACTGCACCTGCTCCTTGGGCGCCTTGCCCTGGCCGACGACCGATTGCTTGACCTGCAGCGCGGTATATTCGGCAACCGGCAAGTCCTTCATCACCAGTGCCGCCACACAGGCGCCACGCGCCTGGCCCAGCATCAGGGTGGAGGCTGGGTTGACGTTGACGAATACCTGCTCGACCGCGGCTTCGCTTGGCTGGTAGGTGGCAATCACATCGTGGATGCCGGTAACAATGATACGGATGCGCTCGGCCAGGCTCGCGCCGGGCACGGTGCGTATACAGCCGGAGGCGACATAATGGCGCTGCGAGCCGATCAGGTCGATCACGCCAAAACCGGTAATGCGGCTGCCCGGGTCTATGCCCAGAATGCGCCGGGTCATGGCTGACTGAACCCGGGAAAAGGAGCTCGGGATCCGCCTGAAAAATCCGGGCAGAGCACCTCAGCGGGCGGTGCCCGCAGGCGCCCGGCTGCCAGGCCCCAGCCCCCTGAAATAGTCTTCATCACCACTGTCTTGCGAGCCTGTCCGCCTCGGCCAGCCGCTCGGGGGTTCCCACATCCAGCCATACGCCCTGATGAAACTCTCCGCTGACCTGCCCCTGCTCCATAGCCTGACGCAAAAGAGGTGCGAGCTTGGCCGGCCGACCCGGCTGTGTCGCGGCAAACAGCGCCGGATGGTAGAGGCCGATGCCGGAGAAGGTCAGACCCGTGCCCGGCTCCGGCGTGGCCGCCAGCAGGCCATCCGCCAGCAGGCCAAAGTCACCACGGGCGTTATGAGCAGGGTTGGACACCAACACCAAATGCGCCAGACGTGTCTTACCGTCAAGCAAGGCGGCCTGGGCGGCGAGCTGGCCAAAGTCGATATCGGTCAGCACGTCGCCATTGACCACCATAAACGGCGCATCCCCCAGCAAAGGCAAGGCGGTAGCGATGCCGCCGGCGGTCTCCAGCCCCTGTTCGCCCTCAGCCGAGTAGCGGATGGACAGGCCATAAGCCGCACCATCGCCCAGTGCGGCTTCTATCTTGGCGCCCAGCCAGGCATGGTTAACCACCACCTCGCGCACGCCGGCATCCGCCAGACGCTTGAGATGCCAGCCTATCAGCGGCAGGCCGGCGACCGGCAGCAAGGGCTTGGGGGTGGTGTCGGTCAGCGGACGCATGCGTTCGCCGCGCCCGGCGGCCAGTATCATTGCGCGCATCATCAGCCCTTGAAGCCCAGCACCGGATAGCTCGATTGCAGTTCGGCGTCGGTTTCGTCCTTGCCCACCAGTTCGACCAGCAGGCCATACAAGGGCGCCAGCTCGCCATAACGGCGCGTGGTGCGCTTGAGGTATTTGATAAAGCGCGGAATCTCGGGGCGATATTTTTCCTTGCCGTCGCGGTGATAAAGACGGGCAAAAATGCCGGCGACCTTGAGATGGCGCTGCACGCCCATCCATTCGAAGGCGCGGTAGAAGTCATCAATGCTGTCCGGCACCGGTAAGCCGGCCACGCGTGCCTTTTCCCAGTAGCGGATCACCAGATCCAGCACGAAAGCCTCATCCCACTCGATAAACGCGTCGCGCAGCAAGGACACCAGATCGTAGGCAATCGGGCCATAGACCGCATCCTGGAAGTCGAGCACGCCGGGCTTGCCGGCAGTCAGCATCAGGTTGCGCACGATATAGTCGCGGTGCACATACACCTGCGGCTGCGCCAGTGCCGCATCCAGCAGCACACGGCTCATCTCGCCCCATACCTTGCGCTGGGCGAAATTCAGCGGCTTGCCGATTTCCTTGTCGCAGAACCATTCGGGGAACAGATTCAGTTCGCGCGCCAACAGTGCCTCGTCGTAAGGCGGCAACACCCCCTCGCGGCTCCCTGACTGGATTTCGATCAGCGTGTCGATCGCCTCCAGCAGCAGCATCTTGTGCACTTCGCGCCGCGTGTCGTGCTCCAGCGCGGCGAGGAAGGTCACCTTGCCCAGATCCTCCAGCAGCATCAGGCCCTGTTCGCGATCACGGTCGAGGATGGCCGGCACATGCACCATGGCAAACACTTCGCGCGCATGCACATAGGCATCGGTGTTCATTTTCTCCGGCGGCGCATCCATCACGATGCGGCTCGTGCCGTCCGGAAAGATGGCACGGAAATAACGGCGAAAGTCGGCATCGGCGGCGGCAAACTCGACCTGAATATCGGTTTGGGGAAAGCGCGTGGCTAGCCACGTTTTAAGTACATTGAGTCGCTGCATGGTGGCTTCATTGCGAGATTGGTACAATTGTGCGATTGTACCTTCATTTTTCGGGTTCACCACACGTACCTGAGTGCCCATGCCAGCCATTTTCAGACCGACTCCCCTCGTAGCCGCGCTAGCCGCACTTTTTCTTGCGCCGCCTGCGCTGGCCGATACCCTGCCGGCAGGTTCGCTGACTGTCACCGCCGACGAGCTGTCCGGCCAGATGGACAATGAATTGAAGGCACGCGGCAATGTCGTCGCCATCCGCGATGACCAGACCATTACCTCGGACTGGCTTAATTACTACGTCAAGCGCAACGAGCTGATCGAAGCCGGCGACCGCGTACATATGACCCAGCCGGGCAGCGACATCCTGTCCCAAAAGCTCGACTACTCGATGGCCACCCAGCAAGGCAGCGCCGACGATGCCGTATTTGCCTTCCAGCAGGGCAAGGGTGTACTGCGCGGCAAGAGCGACGAGCTGAAAATACTTGGCGACAAGCACTACGAGCTGAAGCGCACCACGGTCAATACCTGTGACCCCGGTGACGAGTCCTGGTACCTGAAAGCCACCACCGTCGATGCCGACTACACACGCAATGTCGGCGTGGCGCGCAATGCCCGCCTGTACCTGGGCGGCGTACCGGTGCTGTATACGCCGTGGATGGACTTCCCGCTGGATGGCGGGCGCAAGTCAGGCCTGCTGTTCCCGACTTTCAGCGTGGGCAGCGCGGGCCTGGATATCTCCACCCCCTACTACTGGAATATCGCGCCCAACTACGACGCGACCATCTTTCCGCGCTATATCGCCAAGCGCGGCCTGATGCTGGGCGGAGAATTTCGCTATCTGCAACCCGGCTATCAGGGCCAGATGTACACCGAGCAGATAGAAGACAAGGAAACCGACACCCACCGCTATCTGTGGAAAGGCCAGCACCGGCAGCAGATTTCGCCCGAATTGAGCTGGGGCTACGACGCCAGCTATGTATCGGACAATGATTATTTTGACGATTTCAGCGACCGTCTGGCGCAGGTGTCCAGCGACAACC
>NZ_RJTZ01000154.1:0-5012 GCF_024343515.1 Aquitalea sp. S1-19
GCGCGCGCTGGTATTGGTGGTTGACGATACGCCGGACAATCTGCTGTTGATGAGCGAGCTGTTACAGCCGCATTACCGTGTCAAGCTGGCAACCAGCGGCGAAAAAGCTTTGCAGATTGCAAGTGCCACGCCGCAACCGCAACTGGTGCTGCTCGATATCATGATGCCGCAGATAGACGGCTACGAAGTGTGCGCCCGGCTTAAGGCCAACCCGGCGACGCGTGACATTCCGGTGATTTTCCTCACGGCTTTGTCACGGCAGGAGGATGAAACGCGCGGCTTCGAACTGGGCGCGGTCGATTACATCACCAAACCCATCAGCCCGCCCATTGTGCTTGCGCGGGTGGCCACCCATCTGTTACTCAAGGCATCCGCCGATTTTTTGCGTGACCAGAATGCCTTTCTCGAGCAGGAGGTGCAAAAGCGTACGGCCGAAGTACAGGCCATACAGGATGTCGCCATTCATGCGATGGCCAGCCTGGCTGAAACGCGCGACAACGAGACTGGCGGCCATATCCGCCGTACCCAGTTTTACGTCAAGGCGCTGGCCACAGAACTGGCGCGCCATCCGCGCTATAGCGCCTTACTGGACGCGGGCATGATAGATATTCTGTTCAAGTCGGCACCGCTGCACGATATCGGCAAGGTCGGCATTCCCGATGCCATTTTGCTCAAGCCCGACCGTTTGACGCCGGCTGAGTTCGCTACGATGCAGCAGCACACGACGCTGGGTCGGGATGCCATCGTGCATGCCGAGGAGCGTTTGGGCATGCGCGTGCCTTTCTTGCAGTGCGCCAAGGAAATCGCCTATTCGCATCAGGAAAAATGGGATGGTTCGGGCTATCCGCAAGGCTTGGCGGGTGAAGCGATTCCGTTGTCGGCACGGCTGATGGCCTTGGCCGATGTCTACGACGCGCTGATCAGCCGGCGCGTCTACAAGACCGGGCTGCCGCATGCGGTGGCGCGTGGCATTATCGTCAATGGCGCTGGCTACCACTTCGACCCCGAAATAGTCGAGGCTTTTACCGCCTGTGAAGACGAGTTCCAGTCGATTGCCGAGCGCTTCGCCGATCACGTGCCGTAGTCGTGCAGATGGCAATAAAAAGGCGATGTCCCACACACGTTGGCGTTGGTTGCATGCGATGCGCGCTATCCATGCGTCAGCCACCCATCCCCGTTAGGCTCGCGCTGGTGTAAAAGACGCTGGCGAGGTCTTAAGCTGGCCCTTGTTTGAGCGATTCGACGGTAGCGAATCGCGAGTTGGCCAGCGCCTCGCCAGTGCCTTTTGCGCCGGGGTTTCGCGAGACTTCGGGGGCGCCGGGGATGCAAGGGGCCGGGCGCGTCCGGCCCCTGCCCGCATGCCGCGCGGAAGCGGCAAGTAAAAAACACGTCCGCGCAGCGGACACAAAGTCCAAAACCTATCTGTACCAACTCGTAACTGGGACATAGCCAATAAAAACGGCAGCCTGCAGGCTGCCGTTTTTAAGCAGATGATTGGCTTTACTTGCCTTGCAGCACCGCAGCCGCTTCTTTCACGGCAGAGGCTTGCTGTTTGAGCTCGTCAACCTGCTGTTTCAGCTCGGGGTTGAGGATAGCGGCAGCGTCACCCAGACGCTTGGCCACGCCAATGGCGGAGCTGGCTTGCTGCTTGAGTTGCCCCAAAGGCGCACTGCTGTCCTTCAGTTGTTGCTTGGCATCGCCGATGGCGGCACTGGCCTGGTTTTTCAGTTGATCCAGTGACTGCTTGTCATTGCTGTCCAGTGCACCGATGGCGCTGGACGCGGCTTGTTGCAACTGGGTGGTCTGCTCGCCGCTGCAGGCTGACAGCAAGGGCAGGATCAGCAGGGCGGGTATAAGCAGGCGGCGCATGGCATTCTTTCTTTAAGTCGATGGTGAGTCAGAGAGTCTGGCAGGCGCGCCAAGTTCCCGCAAGGCAGGAATGTCCCCGTTCGCTATTTTCTGTTTAAAGCCGGCCAAGCGCCCGCTGGTTGGATAGAAACACATTATCCATTTCCAGTGGCTCGCCTTTTTGCATGGCGGCTATCCATTCATCAAGATGGAGCGGTTTTATTCAAGATCCTTGGCAAGAACCTCAAGTGGCAGCTCTGCCCGTAAAGGCATGCCGACGCCGGCATCGTGCGGATAGGGCAGCATCTGGCTGGTGCGGCGATAGCCGCGGCGCAGGTAAAAATCGGTCAGTTCGGTGCGCGCGATGATCACACTCATGAGTGCGCGGCGGCTGTGCCATTGTTCTCTAGCCCAGGCTTCGGCTGCAGCGAGCAGCATCTTGCCCAGCCCGCAGGCCTGCCTCTCCGGTGAGACGGCAAACATGCCGATATGCACCTTGTCGCCGTCGCGCTCGGTCTGGATGCTGGCGATCAGCTCGCCATCCTGTTCCAGCAGCAGGATGACGCTAGTGCCGGAAGCTAGCACGGCCGCAATTTGTGCGGTGTTGGCGCGCGCGCCCTGCACCAGATGGCTTTCGTGAGTCCAGCCTGCCTGCCCCTTAGCCGGACGGTAAGCGCGGTTGAGCAAGCCGGCAATGGCGGGCGCATCGTCTGGGGTGGCAGTTCGGTAGGGCATCATTGTGGTTCGCGTAGAAGGGAAGGGGGCCAGGCAAATAAAAATCCGGCCTGCGTTTGGTGCAGGCCGGATTCAAGCGGATTTAAGCGCGCTCGACTGCCAGCGCAACGCCCATGCCGCCGCCGATGCACAGCGTGGCCAGACCTTTTTTAGCATCGCTGCGCTGCATTTCATGCAGCAAGGTCACCAGTACGCGGGCGCCGGATGCGCCGATCGGGTGGCCCAGTGCAATGGCGCCGCCGTTGACGTTGACCTTGGCCAGATCCCACTCCAGTTCGCGTGCCACGCCCAACGCCTGTGCGGCGAAGGCTTCATTGGCTTCGATCAGGTCCAGATCCTCAATCGCCCAGCCGGCCTTGGCCAGCGCCTTGCGGGTAGCGGCAACCGGGCCCAGACCCATCACTTCCGGGGCGCAGCCGGTCAGCGCGTAGCTGCGTACGGTGGCCAGCGGGGTCAGACCCAGCTCTTTGGCCTTGGCGGCCGACATCATCATCACTGCAGCGGCGCCATCGTTCAGGCCCGAGGCGTTGGCGGCGGTGACGGTGCCATCCTTTTTAAAGGCGGCGCGCGGCTTGGCGATGCTGTCGGCGGTGGAGCCGGCCTTAACGAATTCATCACGGGCGAAAGCGACCGGGTCGCCTTTTTTCTGCGGAATCAGGACCGGTACGATTTCGGCGTCAAACTTGCCGGCAGCTTGCGCGGCTTCGGCACGGTTTTGCGAGGACAGCGCCAGCTGGTCCTGCTCTTCGCGGCTGATGCTGTAGCGCTCGGCGATATTCTCGGCGGTGATACCCATATGGTAGTGGTTGTAGGCGTCGGTCAGGCCGTCGAACACCATGGTGTCCACCAGCTGGGTATTGCCCATGCGGAAACCGTCGCGCGAGCCCGGCAGAATGTGCGGGCTCTGGCTCATGTTTTCCTGACCGCCGGCGATGACGATCTCGGCATCGCCATTGGCAATGGCCTGAGCTGCCAGATGGGTGGCGCGCAGACCGGAACCGCATACGACGTTCAGGGTGGTGGCCGGGGTGGTGACCGGCAGGCCGGCCTTGATCAGTGCCTGACGTGCCGGGTTCTGGCCTGCGCCGGCGGTGAGGACCTGGCCCAGAATGACTTCGGACACTTGCTCGGCGGCAACGCCGGTTTCTTCCAGCAGCGCCTTGATCACGGTTGCGCCAAGTTCAGGGGCGGATACCTTGGACAGCGAACCGGCAAAATTGCCGATGGCGGTACGTTTTGCAGCAACGATCACGACTTCTTGCATAGGATTCTCCATTATTTTCGTCGGGTGGGGCTTGCGCCCTGTGCCCGGGTGAGGCACAGGGTTTGATGCTTAGTGCTGCAACTGGGCATCCAGCGGTTTCAGGCTCTTGGCCTTGACATAGTTGCCTGGCGCGTCTTCTTGTGGCGGGTTGGCCTTGCTGCCCAGTGTTTTGGGCGTGGCGATGTCTTCGCCGGATTTAGGCACCAGCCAGGCATCCAGATCTTTCCACCAGCTGCCCGGCAGGCTTTGGGCCGAATCGAACCAGGCTTGTGAGTCTTGTGCCAGGTTGTCGTTCACCCAGTAGTTGCGCTTGTCCTTGGTGACCGGATTGATTGCGCCGGCGATATGGCCGGAGGCGCCCAGTACGAAGCGTTTTTCTGCCACGCCCCTGAGGTAAGGCAGACCGGCATAGGCGGATTGCCACGGTACGATATGGTCTTCGCGCGCGGCAAAAATATAGACCGGAATGTCGATCTGGCCGACGTCGACTTTTTCGCCCAGAAGGGTGATGGAGCCGGGACGGGTCAGCGCGTTATTGAGGTAGAACTCGCGCAGGAAGAAAGTGTGCATAGGCAGCGGCAGATCGACCGAGTCGTTGTTCCAGTACAGAAGGTCGAACGGTGGCGGGGTCTTGCCCAGCATGTAGTTGTTGACTACATAGTTCCAGATCAGATCGTTGGCGCGCAAGGAGGCAAAGGTACGGCCGATTTCCTTGCCGCTGATGATGCCGCCTTGTGCGGCTCTGGCTTCGCGCTTGGTGACCAGTTTTTCGTCGATCATGACTTTGACTTCGCCCGGCTCGGCGTGGTCGATCAGGCTGGTCATGAAAATGGCGTTGTCTATGGTCTTGATGCCCTTGGCTTTCATCACGGCCAGTGCCGTGGTCAGCAGTACGCCGCCGATACAGAAGCCCAGCGCGTTGATGCTGTCCTGCTTGCTGATTTCACGCACCACATCGGTGGCGGCAAAGATGCCTTTTTCCAGATAGGTGTCCCAGGTGAAGTGCTTCATCTCCACATTGGCCGAGCGCCAGGAAACCAGGAAGACGCGGTAACCCTGGGCCACAAAGTGGCGCACCATGGAGTTTTCCGGCTGCAAATCCATCAGGTAGTACTTGTTGACGCAAGGTGGCACGATCAGCAGCGGCTTTTCATGGACCTTGGCC
>NZ_RJTZ01000155.1:0-3455 GCF_024343515.1 Aquitalea sp. S1-19
GCCGTGGTGGCGCTGGGTGTGGCGCTCACCATCCTGGCGTTTGCCTTGCTGCGCTTCAAGCTGGCCCGTGCCGATGCGGCCTCGATCGCGGCGCACTACGGCTCGGTCAGTGTGGTGACTTTTGCCGTAGGCACCAGCTTTCTGGCGCGTCAGGGCGTGTCTTACGAGCCGCAGCTGACGTTGTTTCTCGCGGTGATGGAGATGCCGGCGCTGATTGTCGGGGTGATGCTGGCGCGCGTCGGTGGCGGGCATCGGGTGGCCTGGGGACGGCTGGCGCATGAGGTGCTGCTGGGCAAGAGTGTGGTCTTGCTCGCTGGTGGCCTGCTTATCGGCTGGATCGCGGGTGAGAGCGGCATCAAGAGCCTGTCGCCCTTGTATTTCGACCTGTTCAAGCCGGTGTTGTCGCTGTTCCTGCTGGAAATGGGCCTGATTACCGCCAGCCGTCTGGGCGAGTTGCGCCGTTCGGGTCTGTTTATCGGGGCCTTTGCCCTGCTGGTGCCCTTGCTGTTTTCGCTGCTGGGACTGGGGGTCGCTTCATTGTTGGGACTGTCTGTCGGCGGAGCTTTTCTCTTGGCCGTGCTGGCAGCGTCGTCCAGTTATATTGCCGCGCCAGCGGCCATGCGTATCGCGGTGCCCGAGGCCAATCCGGCACTCTCGCTGGCGGCCAGTCTGGGCCTGACCTTTCCGTTTAACCTGCTCGCCGGCATCCCGCTTTACTGGGCTGTGACGTGCTATTTCTGGGGCGCATAAGATGGATTACCACCCTAAAAAGCTGCTGACCATTGTGTGTGAAGCCGTGCTGGAAGCGCCATTGACGCGCGACATCCAGCGTCTGGGCGCGCAGGGCTATACCGTGATCGATGCGCGCGGCGGCGGCCATTACGGCGTGAAGCGGGCGGCATGGAGCTTCGACCGCAATATCCGCGTCGAGGTGATTTGCGATGCGGAGGTGGCCGATGCCATCGCCACCCATGTCGCCGCACGCTATGCCCCGGATTATGGCCTGGTGTTGTATGTCGGCGACGTTGGCGTGATGCGACCTGGGCTTTTCTGAGGCTATGTCCCACACAAGTTGGCGCTCGCTGTCCGCGATGAGCGACGCTTATGCGTCAGCAGCCCAACCCCGTTTGCCGCGCGGAAGCGGCAAGCTCAAATATGTCCGCGCAGCGGACACAAAACCCGAAATCAAAGTCACCAACTTACAACTGGAACATCGCCTTTTCCAAGGCGGGCTTATTCAGGCCGGTATGATGTGCTCGACGCTGCCATCCAGTGCCATCAGATAGCACTCCACCTCTAGCGCCGGGTGCTGTTTGGTAATGCTGTTGCGCAGTGCCATCAGCGTTTCGGCGTGCACCTCGGTTTCTTTTTCCGGCATCTTGCCGAAATCCTCTCCTTTCACCACCTTGTAGGCGCCGCAGTCGCGGTGATCGAGCAACACGACCTTGTGCACCTGATGCAGCTTGATGGCGACACCCAGGTGTTCCCAGAATGCGGTATTCCACGCCGGAAATTTGCCGGTCAGCGCCCCCAGCGAAGCGCCGGCCAGGATCACATGGTCGTACTTGTCCTTCAGCCCCTTGCCGGCCATAAAGCGCTCGGTGTCATCGACCAGACGGTAGTCCATGCACGACAGCAGCAGGGCATCCGCCTGACCCGATGCTAACGCGGTCCGGGGCAAAAAGCTGCCCAGCATCACGGCGCCTGCGCCCAGTGCCGCCAGTTTGATAAAGTCGCGTCGGCTGCTGTAGCCGGGCTGTGATTGGCACATATAAAGCGTTCCTTGATGTGGTTTTTATCCGGCGTTTAGCGCCAGTGCCATCATATCTTGCCAAGGCTGTTTATGCATTTGCGTTGACAACTTACTAGGGAGTAAGTATCGTCGGCGGCAGGCTTACATCCATAAAAATCCACACCTTACGTTTACGAGGAAGCTGTCATGACCGCCTACCCGCACCTGCTTGAACCGCTGGATCTGGGCTTTACCACGCTGAAAAACCGCGTACTGATGGGCTCCATGCACACCGGTCTGGAAGAGTCCGAAGGCGGCTTCGAGAAAATGGCGGCTTTCTACGCCGAGCGTGCGCGCGGCGGGGTGGGCCTGATCGTGACCGGCGGTGTCGGTCCGAATGACGAGGGACGCGTGGCCGAGGGGGCCTCCATCCTCAACGACATGTCCGAAGTGCCCCACCACCGCATCATTACCGACGCGGTGCATGAGGCCGGCGGCAAGATCGCAATGCAGATCCTGCATACCGGCCGCTACAGCTTCCAGGCGAATCTGGTATCGGCGTCGCCGATCTGCGCGCCGATCAATTTCTACCGTCCGCGCGAAATGAACGAGGACGACATCCTGCGCACCATCGCCGATTTTGCCGAGTGCGCGCGCCTGGCGCGTGTCGCCGGTTACGACGGCGTCGAGGTGATGGGCTCGGAAGGCTATCTGATCAACCAGTTCATCGCGCGCAATACCAACAAGCGTACTGATGGCTGGGGCGGTAGCTACGAGAACCGCATCCGTTTCCCGATTGAAATCGTCAAGGCAGTACGCGCGGCGGTCGGCCCCGACTTCATCATCATCTACCGCCTGTCGATGCTGGATCTGGTGAACGACGGCAGCACCCCGGACGAAGTCGAGCAGCTGGCACTGGCGGTGGAAGCTGCCGGTGCCACCATCATCAATACCGGCATCGGCTGGCACGAGGCGCGGGTGCCGACCATCGCCACCATGGTGCCGCGCGCCGGTTTTGCCTGGGTGACCGAGCGCCTGATGGGCAAGGTGAAGATTCCGCTGATCGCGACCAACCGCATCAACACGCCGGACGTGGCGGAAGCGGTGCTCGCCAGCGGCCAGGCCGATATGGTGTCGATGGCGCGTCCTTTCCTCGCCGATCCGGAGTTCGTCAACAAGGCCGCCGAAGGCCGTGCCGACGAGATAAACACCTGCATCGGCTGCAACCAGGCCTGTCTTGACCATATTTTCCAGGGCAAGCTGACTTCCTGCCTGGTCAACCCGCGCGCCTGCCGCGAGACCGAGCTGGTCTATAGCAAGGCTGCACAGCCGAAGAAACTGGCGGTAGTCGGTGCGGGACCTGCCGGCCTTGCCTTCGCCACCGTCGCCGCCGGGCGCGGCCACGACGTGACCCTATTCGATGCGGCTGACGAGATCGGCGGCCAGTTCAATGTGGCGAAAACCATCCCGGGCAAGGAAGAGTTTTACGAGACGCTGCGTTACTTCGCGAAACAGATCGGGCTGACCGGCGTCAAGCTGGCGCTGGGCAAGCGGGTTGCCGCCGACGATCTGGCCGGCTTTGACGAAGTGGTGCTGGCCACCGGTATCGCGCCGCGCCTGCCCGCTATCCCCGGCATCGATCACCCCAAGGTACTGTCGTATCTTGATGTGCTCAAGCATGGCAAGCCGGTCGGGCGCAAGGTGGCGATCATCGGCGCCGGCG
>NZ_RJTZ01000155.1:3475-4917 GCF_024343515.1 Aquitalea sp. S1-19
AGGACGACATCCTGCGCACCATCGCCGATTTTGCCGAGTGCGCGCGCCTGGCGCGTGTCGCCGGTTACGACGGCGTCGAGGTGATGGGCTCGGAAGGCTATCTGATCAACCAGTTCATCGCGCGCAATACCAACAAGCGTACTGATGGCTGGGGCGGTAGCTACGAGAACCGCATCCGTTTCCCGATTGAAATCGTCAAGGCAGTACGCGCGGCGGTCGGCCCCGACTTCATCATCATCTACCGCCTGTCGATGCTGGATCTGGTGAACGACGGCAGCACCCCGGACGAAGTCGAGCAGCTGGCACTGGCGGTGGAAGCTGCCGGTGCCACCATCATCAATACCGGCATCGGCTGGCACGAGGCGCGGGTGCCGACCATCGCCACCATGGTGCCGCGCGCCGGTTTTGCCTGGGTGACCGAGCGCCTGATGGGCAAGGTGAAGATTCCGCTGATCGCGACCAACCGCATCAACACGCCGGACGTGGCGGAAGCGGTGCTCGCCAGCGGCCAGGCCGATATGGTGTCGATGGCGCGTCCTTTCCTCGCCGATCCGGAGTTCGTCAACAAGGCCGCCGAAGGCCGTGCCGACGAGATAAACACCTGCATCGGCTGCAACCAGGCCTGTCTTGACCATATTTTCCAGGGCAAGCTGACTTCCTGCCTGGTCAACCCGCGCGCCTGCCGCGAGACCGAGCTGGTCTATAGCAAGGCTGCACAGCCGAAGAAACTGGCGGTAGTCGGTGCGGGACCTGCCGGCCTTGCCTTCGCCACCGTCGCCGCCGGGCGCGGCCACGACGTGACCCTATTCGATGCGGCTGACGAGATCGGCGGCCAGTTCAATGTGGCGAAAACCATCCCGGGCAAGGAAGAGTTTTACGAGACGCTGCGTTACTTCGCGAAACAGATCGGGCTGACCGGCGTCAAGCTGGCGCTGGGCAAGCGGGTTGCCGCCGACGATCTGGCCGGCTTTGACGAAGTGGTGCTGGCCACCGGTATCGCGCCGCGCCTGCCCGCTATCCCCGGCATCGATCACCCCAAGGTACTGTCGTATCTTGATGTGCTCAAGCATGGCAAGCCGGTCGGGCGCAAGGTGGCGATCATCGGCGCCGGCGTCTTGTTCCAGCAGTTCCAGCGTCGCCAGTGTCGCATCGCGCAGCAGCGTCATGTCTTCTTCGGTCACCACATAAGGCGGCATAAAGTACACGGTCTTGCCTATCGGGCGCAGCAAACAGCCCAGCTTGAGCATGGCGGCAAAAAAGGCCTGGGCAAAATCGGCACGCGCGCTATCCACCTCGAAAGCCCAGATCATGCCGCAGCGGCGCCAATGGCGTACACGCGGGTGTTGCTGCAAGGGCACAAGCAGCGCATCAAAGCGCAGCGCCTGCTCGCGATTGCGTGCCAGCACATCATCCTGTTCGAAAATATCCAGCACCGCCAGCGC
>NZ_RJTZ01000156.1:0-4751 GCF_024343515.1 Aquitalea sp. S1-19
GCGGCTGCGGCTTGCTCGGCCTGTTCGGCCAGCGCGGCGGCCCAGTCATCCATTACATCATCGGCCGCACCTTGCGTGCCCTGTTCTTCAGCCATGTTTAAGCTCTCCCGACTCCGTATCGCCGAGGTCATGCGCCCCGGCCAGTATCTTTTCCACACTCAGGGCATACTTGCCCTCAACCGTACCGTACTTGCACTCCAGCACCGGAATGCCCGACACATCGGCCACCACCCGTTCCGGTATGTCCAGCGTAATGACGTCGCCCTCTTTCAGGTTCAGCACCTGCCCCAGCGTCACCTCGGTATGCGCCAGCTCCGCGACCAGTTCGACTTCGGCCGTTTGCACCTGACGCGACATCAGGCTGACCCAGCGGTTATCGACCTCGGTACGGTCTGCCTGCATGGTACTGGACAGCACATCCCGGATGGGCTCGACCATGGAGTAAGGCAGACAGACGTGAAAATCCCCGCCGCCGGCCCCCAGTTCGATATGAAAGGACATCGCCACCACCACCTCGGTCGGCGTGGCGATATTGGCAAACTGGGTATTCATTTCGCTGCGCAGATAACTGAATTGCAGCGGATAGACCGGTTCCCACGCCTTCTGGTACTCGGTAAACACCACATTCAGCATGCGCTGGATGATGCGTTGTTCGGTCGGGGTAAAGTCGCGCCCTTCGACCCGCACATGGAAACGGCCATCGCTGCCGAACAGATTGTCGACGACCAGAAACACCAGATCCGGGTCAAAAATCAGCAGCCCGGTGCCGCGCAGCGGCTTGACGTGCACCAGATTAAGGTTGGTGGGCACCACCAGATTGCGAATGAATTCGCTGTACTTCTGCACCCTGACCGGACCTACCGAGATCTCGGCATTGCGGCGGATGAAATTGAACAAGCCTATGCGCAAATTGCGCGCAAAACGCTCGTTGATGATTTCCAGCGTAGGCATACGCCCACGCACGATGCGCTCCTGACGTCCGATATCATACTGGCGGACGCCACTGGACTCGCCATGATCACCCTCATCCTCAGTATCCCCGGTCACCCCGCGCAGCAGGGCATCCACCTCTTCCTGGGATAAAATATCGTCAGCCATCTGGGCTTACTGATTCTGGATGATAAAGGAAGTAAACAGCACGCTCTCCACCGGTTCCTGCCCGGGCAGGTCAATGGATTCGTTGATGATTTTCTTGACCTGCGCCTTGAGCCTGACCTTGCCATCGGCACTGGCCAGCTCCTCCGCAGTTTTGGACGAGAGCAACAAAATCAGCCCACTGCGGATTTTGGGCATATATTCGACCAGCGTCTTCTTGGACTCAATGTCCAGTAGCTGAGCCTGCATTTCCACCTGCAACAGGGCGCCAGAACCGCCGGCCAAGTTGACGACAAAAGTATCCATTTTTTCAAAAATAGGCGGGCCTTCCGGCTTCTTCTTCACCTGTTCGCTGGCATGCGCGCCGTTTTCCGCAAGCCCGCTGCCCTTATTCAGATAAAGGTAGGCTCCCAGCGCACCAACTGCTGCAATCAGGATCACCAGCAGGACGATCACGATCAGCATCAACTTGCTGCCGCCCCCGCCTGCTGCTTTTTTCTTTTCTTCCGCCATGAATTATTGTCTTCCGCGCTTCTATCGATAAGAGAGTATTTTGATATTCTCTTATTGTCCCAGAAATAACGGCGAAATGACTAGTTGATTGCCAAAGAATTTATCAGGCGCGAATACTCAGCCCGGCATTATCCGTATCCGCTGTCAGAGCAGAAGTGATCACGGAGGCGTCATCGACAGCAAAACCCGATCCGCGCCGCGCTTGCTGCTGCTCCTGTTGTTGCTGACGCCCGCCATACGAGACTTGCGCATCTGTCAGCTGCACACCGCTTTCAGCCAGCATTGAGGTCAGGCGCGACAAATTCTGCTCCAGCGCATCACGCGCCTGTGGCGTGGCGGTCACAAAGCTGATCTGGGCCTGATCCTGATTCAGCTTCAGCGCAACCTCGATCGGCCCCAGATGCGCCGGATTCAGTTTAATGGTCGCACCTTCGGCCTTCATCTGGATCAAACCGCTCACCTGCCCGGCCAGTGCCTCACCCCATGCCTTATCCGGACTTAACGGCGTATTAACCGTTAATTGCACGATTTGCCCACCTTGGGACGTATCCGCCGGGCGGATGTTTTGTGCAAGCTGGCTGCCATCCGGCAAAAACTGCAGCAATTGCCGCGTTTCATGCGGCAACTTTTTGCCACCTGCCGCATGACTTGCCGCCAGCATCTCCTGCGTCAAGTCCAGCATATCGCCCGCCTGATGCGACGCAGACGCCTCTGGAGGCACCGATGGCAAAACATGCAGAGGCAAAACGGCAGGCTGCGCGCCATACAAAAACAACTGCGGCTGCTCTGCCGCACCGGCCTCCTTGCCAGGCTTAACATCAGGCTTTATCTCGGCAAGCTTAGGCTCGACGCCGGCCAGCACCGATTTGCCCCCCATTTGCAGACCGAGCAAGGAGGCGAACAAATCACCAGACGCAGCCAGTTCGCCCGACTGCGGCAGGGCCAATGCCGCGTTACGCGCCGGCGCTTGTAGCGACAAGGAGGGTATAGCCATCAGGACAACCTCGAATCAGATAAGCACGCATAATTAAAAGCAAAATATATGCCACCAAAAACAGCACGACCCTACACGCCCGATCCGTCTTTTTCCCTGTGCTTGCGCATGGCAAACTCGTCGACCAGCTTCTGCTCGGCACGGTGTGCTTTCAATGCCTGCCTGGCCTGCTGGCGCTCCAGCAACACCTGATAAGCCTTAAGCTTTTTCCGCTCGGCAAGCCATGCCTCCCTTGCCAGCAAATAGCGCTGAGTCGCACGGTCAACTTCAAGCTGCTGGGTCTCGCGCGCATCGTCCAGCTTGTTAAGAAAGACACGGAAATCCAGCCACTGCTCGACCCCCATTCCCCGCCCGCCCTGCTCCAGCAGGCGCGCACGATAGTCGCCGATAAAGTCATCCAGCTGTGCCAGGCGCGATTTTTGCCCTTCCTGGCGCTGCTGCGCCTCCCGCATCCGCTCGGCCGCCGTATCCAGGGACTGTGTGGTCAGACGCACCAGAAGCTCGAACTGGCTCATGCGCTAAGCTCAGCCTGCCAGCGTCTGCGACAACTGCGCAAGCGAGGAGGAAAAATCGTGGGACTCGTGCTGGGGTTGGGTCAGGAAACCGACTTGCGGCAGGTGGCGCCGTATCGCCTCGTCAAGCATGGGATCGGCGCCGGGAGCATATGCACCGACACTGATCAGATCGCGGCTGCGCTGATAGCGCGAAAACAGTTGCTTGAAGCTGCGGGCCTGCTCCATATGTTCGCGGCTCACCACATCCACCATCACCCGCGAAATCGACTGCTCGACATCGATGGCCGGATAGTGGCCCGACTCAGCCAGCTCACGCGAAAGAACAAAGTGGCCATCCAGAATGGCGCGTGCAGAGTCGGCAATCGGATCCTGCTGGTCATCGCCCTCGGACAGCACGGTATAAAAGGCCGTAATGGAACCGCCCCCCTCCTCACCATTGCCGGCGCGCTCAATCAATTGTGGCAGCTTGGCGAATACCGAAGGCGGGTAACCGCGCGTCACAGGCGGCTCGCCAATAGCCAGTGCGATCTCGCGCTGCGCCATGGCATAACGCGTCACCGAGTCCATCAACAGCAAGACATCTTTACCCTCGGCACGAAAATGCTCGGCCAGCGCCGTGGCGTAAGCCGCACCATGCAAACGCATCAAAGGCGGCATATCCGCCGGCGCAGCCACCACAATGGCCCGTGCCAGCCCCTCCTCGCCCAGAATGTTTTCGATGAAATCCTTGACCTCGCGTCCCCGCTCGCCGATCAGGCCGACCACCACCACATCGGCGCGGGTAAAGCGCGCCATCATACCCAAGAGCACCGACTTGCCAACACCGGAGCCGGCAAACAGACCCAGACGCTGGCCACGCCCCACCGTCAGCAGGCCGTTGATGGCCCGCACGCCGACATCCATCACCTCGCGCACCGGTGTGCGCGCCAGCGGGTTCAATGGTTGGCTATACAGCGGCGCCCAGGCATCCGGGACAATCGCCCCCTTGCCATCCAGCGGCCGGCCCAGCGCATCCAGCACCCGCCCCATCAGCCCCATGCCGACCGGCACTTGCCGCCCCTGACTGGCACCCGTATGCGCCAACATGGCTTTTTGCCCGTAAACAGGGGGAAAGGCCGTGCGCAGGGGT
This sequence comes from Aquitalea sp. S1-19, assembly GCF_024343515.1. Classification (NCBI taxonomy): domain Bacteria; kingdom Pseudomonadati; phylum Pseudomonadota; class Betaproteobacteria; order Neisseriales; family Chromobacteriaceae; genus Aquitalea; species Aquitalea sp. S1-19. The sequence goes on from NZ_RJTZ01000156.1 coordinate 4,247, forward strand.
TCGACCAGGGCACCGGGCAACAAACCGTGAATATTGGCAACCGGCATCAGATAGAGGTGCTCGCCGGAAAAGCCCACGACTTCGGCTTCTACCGTATGCCCGCCGCCCACATGAATCAGACAGGCGCTCCCCACCGGTTGCTTGAGCCCGACCGCCTCCATCACCAGACCAGTGACACGGGTCAGATGACCTTGAGCACGCCATGTCGGTGCAGCGGCCAGCACCTGACGGCAGGCTTGCAACTGCGTCAGCTGCCGCTCAAGCCAGTCACTCATCCGGCTGCCCGGCAACAGCCAACCCCAAAGCGGCGCGCAAGGCTGACTGACGGGTTTCCAAGGACAAGTCAAAGTGCGCCAGCTGCGTTTCAATCATGCAGCCACCACGGCTAATGGCCGCATCCTGCAACCACTTGATATGGCTCTTCGGATACTCCTGACTCAAAAAGTGCTCGAGCACCTGTGCATCCTCAGGATGTACCCGTACCCGGATCTGTGACAGCTCGCCA
>NZ_RJTZ01000157.1:0-4630 GCF_024343515.1 Aquitalea sp. S1-19
TGTTTTGCCGGATATCTGAGCGCCAGTGTCAGGGCAAGCTCTACGCCTGCCGCGCCACCGCCAGCCACCACGATCTGTTCAGGCCCGGGCCGGGCATCCAGTTGCTGCAAGCGGCGGATAAAACCGTCTATCGGCTTGACGCCGCAGGCATAGTCGGCAGCGCCGGGTATGGCGTTAAGCCTGGGACTGGAGCCGATATCGAGCGAGAGCAGGTCGAACTCCAGCGCGAGTTTGCCCGTGTACAGCGTACGCTTTGCCAAGTCCAGCGCGGTGGCCGTGTCGTGGATCAGCCTGACACCGGCGGCCAGACATAGCGGGGCGAGGTCGATATGAATCTCTTCGCGCGTGTAAGCGCCGGCGACAAAGCCCGGCAACATGCCTGAGTAGGGGGCAAGCACATCGCGTGTCAGTAGCGTGATTTCCACATCGGGGCGGGGCTGGCGTATCAGTGCTTCCAGCACAAACAGGTGGCTGTGGCCGCCACCGATTAGCAGCAGTTTTTTCATTGTGCGGAGAACCAGATATCGCCATACCAGGCGCTGGCTTTGCCGCCGGCGTTGTCGGCATCGCTCATCAGCGCCACCGCGTCGATATGGTCAAAGTCTTCACCAAAGGCGGTTTTCAGGTCTTCGCGTACATTGCGCTTGTGCACCACCCACTGCCCGGCCTTGGCATTGCCGCTGTCGACCGCCTGCAGCATGGCTTGGGAAACAAAGGCATTGGGCCAGCGGCTGCCGATGGGCTGGTTGCTGGACCAGACATAGTTCAGTGCGCGGCTGGACAGGCCGAAGGGGCCGCGCTCGTCCACCACATACACTCGTGCCGGATAGTCGTCGCCGCTCTTGCTTCTTTCGTTGACACCGGCGTAGGTGTTGCTGATTTTCCAGCGCCAGTTAAGGAAAGGCGTCTTGGTGAGGTCAACCTTCATTTTGCGGAATTTGCCGGAAGCACCGCCATCGGCGTCGGCGCGCAACACGGTGGTATTGCCGTCCTGCACCAGCCGGTAGCGGGTTTCACCCTTGAAGCTTTTCGTATCCCAGCCAGCGAGCGAGCCCTGGCTGAAGGCACCGGCCAGGGGCTCGGCCGCGAAAATGCTGCTGGCGGACAGTGCCAGCAGCCATGCAGGATTCAGTATTTTCATGGTTTGGGTCCGGTAAAACTGTGCCAGCCGGCGGCAAGCCGGCTCAGCGTGGTCAGTGCGCAAAGTGCGGCAAAGCCCCAGGCCAGTAGCGGGAAATAGGCGGGAAAGATACACATCAGGGCAAAGCAGGCCAGCGTCTCGCTGGCCTCGGTCAGTCCGCCCAGATAGTAAAAGCCCTTGTTGGGGTAAGTGGTGCTGTGGATGCGGCGCTTTTCCGCCATCACGGCAAAGGCAAGAAAGCTGGTGCCGGTGCCGACAAAGGCGAAGGTCAGCGCGGCGGCGGCCAGTGCATTACTGTCTGGCGCCGCCAGCGCAAAAGCAAACGGAATGGACGAATAAAACAGGAAATCCAGACTGATATCGAGAAAAGCGCCGCGATCGGTCGGGGTGGTCAGGCGAGCCAGAGTGCCGTCCAGCCCGTCCAGCAGGCGCGACAGCAAAATCAGTGCAAGGCCGCTTAAAAACCAGCGCTGGCTAATGGCCAGTGCCGCAAGCACGCCGCAGGCAAAGGCGCTCAGTGTGATGGTATCGGCGTGGATGCGATGGCGGCACAGGGTTCTGGCCATGGCTGCCAGCGGGCGGTGTAAAAGCGGCAGCAGCAAACGGTCAAGCATCAGGCGCCTCCAGCTGGATGAGCCGGCCGCCGGCAGGCACATCGGCACTGTCATGGGTGACCAGCAAGGCCGGAATTGCGCGTGCCTGCAAATGGCGATAGACAAAGTCGCGCATATCCTGGCGCAAGCGGCTGTCCAGCCGCGAGACGGGTTCATCGAGCAAAAGCATGGCCGGTTCGGCCAGCAGGGCGCGCATCAAGGCCACGCGCGCCGCCTGACCGCCGGAGAGGGTGGATGGTGCGCGTTTTTCCATGCCGCCAAGTTCCGCATCTTTCAGGGCTGCCCTTACCGCATCCTGGCGTGCCTGGCCGCGTACACTTGCCGGCAGGGCAAAGGCCAGGTTTTCGGCCACGCTCATATGCGGAAATAGCAGCGCGTCCTGAAACAACAGGCCGATGCGGCGTTGCTCTATCGGGATGCAGGTCAGGCTTTGCCCCGCCAGACGCACCTGGCCGCTTTGGCGGATAGCGGGTGACAGGGTACCGGCGATGGCCGCAAGCAGGCTGGACTTGCCGCAGCCGGAAGGGCCCATCAAGGTCAGGATTTCTCCCGGCGCGAGTGTCAGGCTAAGCGGCCCGATGGTGCGGCCATCGGGCAGGGTCAGGCAGAGCCTGTCCAGTTCAAACAGGGTGTTTTTCATCATCAGGCAATGTGCGTGCCAGCATAAAGGCTATCAGCGGTAATAAGGTCGTAAGCAGGGCATAGGCGGCCATCACGCGGCGATTGCCGCCGGAGGACAGCGCCACCGCTTCAGTGGTCAGGGTGGTGATGCGGCCGGCACCCAGATAAAGCGTGGGCAGGTATTGGGCAATGCTGACCGCGACACCGACGGCAGCGGCAGCGGCAATCGGGCGTGCCAGCATGGGCCATTTGACGCGCCAGCAGGCTTGCAGGCGCGAGTGCCCCAATGCGCGCGCAAGTACCAGATAGCGCGCATCAAAACGCCGGTAGGCGGGCGCCAGTACAATCACCATATAGGGAAAAACCCAGAATAACTGCGCCCAAGCGACGCTGAACATACTGCCCTCCAGTTGCCAGGGAAGCGCCAGCCGGTACAGGCCGGCCACCAGCAAGACTTGCGGCAGGATCAGCGGTGCCAGTAGCAGGCTGCCCACGGCCGGATGCGCTGTGCCGTACTCCAGCCACAATAGCGCCAGCAACAAGGCTGCCGATCCACTGAGTAGCGCCAGCGCCAGCGTGCTGAAAAGATGGGCGGCAAGGGTGTCGCCGCCATCTTGCCAGGCAGCGAGTGTCAGACTTTGCGGCCATGGATCGGGAAAGAGCCACAGTCCGGCAAACGACCATAGCAGTGTCAGCAGGATGACTGCGCCGTAGATAGCCAGCAAGCTGATGGCCAGCAAGCTCCCGCCAAACTCGGTTGTGCGTTGTCCGCGCTGTCCGTCGGGCCATCTGTGGCTCGCCTGCCATGCGCGCCACAACAAGGCAAAGAGCATCAGCAGCGCGCCGCTTAGTAGTGCCAATAGCCAGCTGCCGGCCATGGCCGGCGCCAGACGTGCCGGGTTGCCCTCCTGCAGCCATTGCCATAGCAGAACCGCCAGCGTAGGTGGCGTGCCCGGGCCTGCGATGATGGCCATATCGATGACGGTCAGGGAGTAAGCTAGCACCGCGCATAAGGGCCAGGCCAGGCGCGGCAGCAATTGCGGCAGAATGATCCAGCGCCAGATGCGCTTCGGGGTATAGCCCAGGCTGGCGGCAACTTGTGTCTGATGGACAAGCTCGCGCCGGGCGAGAAACAGCGCGATATTCCACAGCAAAAACGGCATTTCCTTAAGACTCAGCGCCAGCGCCAGAGCCAGAGCCAGCGGGTCGTTGACCGTTACCCAATCCGGCGCATCGACGGGAAAGCCGGCGATGGCGGCAAACAGGCGCACCAGCATGCCGCCAGGTGCAATCAGAAAGACCAGCCCGATGGCAAATGCCGCATGCGGCAAGGCCAGCATAGGTGAAAGCAGTGCGCCTAAGCGTAGCCAGAGACGGCTGTGGTACAGGCTGCGCGCAATCAGCAGCGCCCCGCCTAACGCTGCCGCGCTAGCCAAAAGCGCCGAAATCAGCGTGGCGCAGAGGGCGCTGGCAAACTGCGGGTCGGTAATCAGCGCGCTTAGCGCCGCGCCGGACAGTGCCGGCCATAGCGCCGCCAGCAGGGCGGCCAGCAGCGGCAGGGCAAACAGCAGGCCGACCAGTATCAGGGTCAATACGGGCATGGCTCAGGCGCCGCCTGCCTTGCCGTAGCGGCGCAGCCATTCTTTTTCCAGCGCATCCACCCAGCTGGCGTGTGGTTCGGCCAGTGTCTTGACGCTGGCTGGCAGGCTGCCCGCAGCGCTTTGCCGCAAGGCCGCACCTTGCGCGGCCGGCAGTTTGGCCGGGTCCAGTACGCTAGGGTCGCCCCAGATGGCGACATCGGCCTTTTTGACTTGCGCCTCGGGCGAGAGCAGGAAATTGGCCAGCACCTTGGCGCCGGCGGCTGATCTGGCATTAAACGGGATGGCGACAAAATGCACATTGGCCAGCGTACCGTCCTTGTGGCCATAGCTATAGGCGGTTTTGGGCAGGCGTTTGGCGGCGATGAGATTGGGTACTTCATTCGGGTTGAAGCTGATGCCCAGCAGCAGTTCGCCATCGGCCATCATCTGCAGCGTTTGTTCGCCTGAGGCGGCAAAGGCCTGACCTTTGCGCCACAGCAAGGGGTGGAGCTGATCAAGGTAGGCCCATAAGGCGCGGGTTTCGCGGGCAAAAACCGCAGCGGTGACCGGCTGTTGCAGCAGGGCCGGGTCGGGTGCCAGCTCCAGCAGCGCCTGTTTCAGGAAGCTGGTGCCGTGAAACTGCGGCGGTTTGGGGTAGCTGACCCGTCCCGGAT
>NZ_RJTZ01000158.1:0-4623 GCF_024343515.1 Aquitalea sp. S1-19
TCCTCCGGTTGACTCTTCACAAGACCTGCGTTCTGCCATGGTTCTGCTACTGGAAGAGTTGGGCGTGCCCGTTGAAGTTCACCACCACGAAGTCGCCACCGCTGGCCAGAACGAAATCGGCACCAAATTCAGCACGCTGACCCAGCGCGCCGACTGGACCCAGATCATGAAGTATGTGATCCAGAATGTTGCCCACAGCTATGGCAAGACTGCGACCTTCATGCCTAAACCTATCGTTGGTGACAACGGCTCCGGCATGCACGTTCACCAGTCCATCTGGAAAGACGGCAAGAACCTGTTCGCCGGCGACGGCTATGCAGGCCTGTCCGATATGGCTCTTTACTATATCGGCGGCATCATCAAGCATGCCAAGGCGCTGAACGCAATCACCAACCCGGGCACCAACTCGTACAAGCGTCTGGTTCCGCACTACGAAGCACCAGTGAAACTGGCCTACTCGGCCAAGAACCGTTCCGCCTCGATCCGCATTCCGCATGTGGCCAACCCTAAAGGCCGCCGCATTGAGGCGCGCTTCCCGGATCCGCTGTCCAACCCTTACCTGTGCTTCTCGGCCCTGATGATGGCTGGTCTTGACGGTATCCAGAACAAGATCCACCCAGGCGATGCGGCTGACAAGAATCTGTACGATCTGCCTCCAGAAGAAGACAAGCTGATCCCGACTGTGTGCGCCTCGCTGGATGAAGCTCTGGCAGCACTCGATGCTGACCGCGAGTTCCTGACTCGTGGCGGCGTGTTCTCCAACGAATGGATTGATGCATTCATCGAACTGAAGATGCAGGAAGTCAACCTGACCCGTATGACGACTCACCCAGTTGAGTTCGCCATGTACTACAGCCTGTAACCGGCTATGTAAATCACAAAAACGGCAGCTCAGGCTGCCGTTTTTTATTTATGCATGACGTGGCATACACTTTTCCTTATCATCCATTTATTCTATTTTGTATTGTAAGGCCATGAAATCAGCTACCGCTCTCTTGCTGGCCAGTCTCGCCAGCCTGCCCTGCAGCGCGGCAACCATTTACAAATATGTAGATCAGGACGGGCACGTCACCTACAGCAATATCCCAGCACGCGGCGCCAAGGCGCTCACGATCAACGTTCCCTCGGCTCCGGCCAGCCAGGCAGCCACGCGCATACCACAGCGCAGCGACTCATCCGGTTTCCCTACTGTCACACCCGAAACCCAGCGCCAACGCGATGGCGGCCGCCGCCAGATATTACAAAGCGAACTATCAAACGAGCAAAAAGCCCTGGATGATGCCCGACGCACACTATCGGACTCGGAAGCGGGCTTGCGCACCAGTTCACGCACCACTCCGGAGCTCAGTAAACGCATTGCCGTGCTGCGCGAATCGGTGAAAGACAGAGAACGCAATGTACAAGCCCTGCAACGCGAGCTTGGCCTGAGCCAATAAGCGCATCACTTGGGCATAGCTGGACAGCTTCTTGCTTAACTAAAAGGCTTACCTCTACTTTGGCCCATGCCATGCCGGACTCAAACTTCAGTGGACTTGATCTGCTCGAAACACCCGTGCTTATCATTGAGCACGACAGTGATATCGTGTATGCCAACCAAGCTTGTGAAAGCTTGTTTGCAGTAGGGAAACGCGAGCTGACCCGTCACAGCTTGTTTGACCTGATTCAGGATTCCCGTGCTTTGCGCCATGCCGTACAAAGTGCGCTTCAGTGTCAGGCCAGCTTTATCGAGCATGATCTGCCACTACTGCTTCGCAATGAGCAATCCTTGCATGTCGGCCTCACCGTCACGCCAATAGATAATGAAGGCCGGCGTGCACTGGTTGAACTACGCCCAATTGACCAGCAAAGAAAAATTGCCAACGAAGAACGCTTACTCCTGCAGCAGCGCGCCAATCGTGAGCTGATCCGTAACCTGGCTCATGAGATCAAAAACCCGCTAGGGGGCATCCGTGGCGCAGCGCAGCTACTTGAGCACGAAATTGCCGGCCGGCCCGAACTGCTGGAATACACCGGCGTCATCCGCGAGGAAGCGCTCCGGCTACAATCCCTGGTCGATCGCATGCTGGCTCCACATAAACGCCAACTGGCCAGCGAGGTCAATATTCACGAGGTTCTGGAACGAGTGCGCAGTATCGTTCTCGCCGAATTCGGCAGCGGACTTAGCATCCGGCGCGATTATGACGTAAGCCTCCCCTTTCTGATCGCAGATAAAGCGCAACTTATTCAGGTCGTGCTAAATATTACGCGCAATGCAGCGCAAGCACTAAAGGGAACAGGAGAGATCATTCTCAAAACGCGCATCAGTCGTCAGGTGACTTTAGCGCGTAAACGTCATAACTTGGCATTAAAATTGCAGATCATCGATAACGGACCGGGTATTCCAGATGAAATACAGGATCATGTGTTTTACCCGCTAGTCACTGGCCGGGCAGAAGGTACGGGGCTTGGGCTAACCTTGGCACAAACCTTTATCCAGCAACATGGGGGCACCATAGAGTTTGACTCCTATCCCGGATATACCTGCTTCAGCATCGCCCTGCCTTTTGGCAACGAATGCGCCATCACCGAAAAACAATGAAAAATAGAGGGGTAGCATAATGGACAAGCCGGTATGGATTATCGATGATGATAAAGCTATTCGCTGGGTACTGGAAAAAGCACTCGGCCGCGTTGGCATCGGCTTCGACAGCTTTACCAATGCCGATGACGCCCTAAACGCGTTGTATGACAAAGTACCGCAGGCCATCATCAGCGATGTACGCATGCCCGGCACAGATGGCCTCAAATTTTTGAGCAAGCTCAAAGCCGAACATCCGCAACTGCCCGTTATTATCATGACGGCACACTCCGACTTGGATTCAGCCGTAGCCGCGTTTCAAGGCGGTGCATTTGAGTACCTGCCCAAACCCTTCGATGTCGACCAAGCCGTTCAGCTGATAGAGCGTGCACTGGCAGAAAACCATGCGCCTGATGCACTTATTCCAGCACAACAGGAATTACCCGCCCTACTGGGGCAAGCGCCTGCGATGCAGGATGTATTCCGGGCAATAGGCCGCTTGTCGCAATCCAATGTAACCGTACTGATTACAGGAGAGTCAGGTACTGGCAAAGAGCGCGTAGCCGAAGCCCTGCATCGCCATTCGATACGCAGTGGCAAGCCATTCATTGCCATCAATACCGCAGCCATTCCGCGCGACCTGCTGGAATCCGAACTATTCGGCCATGAAAAGGGAGCATTTACAGGTGCATTAGCCACCCGCCGTGGTAGGTTTGAAGAAGCGGAAGGCGGCACCCTATTCCTGGATGAAATAGGCGATATGCCCACCGAACTGCAGACCCGATTATTGCGGGTACTCTCGGATGGCCATTTCTATCGTGTTGGCGGACATACCCCGATCAAAGCAAATGTGCGGGTGGTTGCCGCCACCCATCAGAACCTGGAAGAGCGCGTACGGCTGGGACAATTTCGCGAAGACTTGTATCACCGTCTTAATGTCATCCGACTGCGCCTGCCACCATTACGAGAACGGCACGAAGACATTCCTTTACTGGTGCAACACTTCCTCGCCAAAAGCGCCACTAGCTTGGGCGTCGAAAGTAAGCGCCTGAGCAATGCCGCTATGGAGCTCATCACTCAGGCATCCTTTCCCGGCAATGTGCGGGAACTGGAAAACCTGTGCCAGTGGATTACCGTCATGGCACCAGGACAAATGGTCGATGGCTGCGACCTGCCTCCCGAGTTTCGCAACGCGAATAAAGCAGGCCACCATGCGTCAGCCCATGCAGCAGAGAGCAAAACAAGCGCAACGACAGACTGGGCTCACCTTTTGTCGGAAGAGGTCATGCACAGGCTCAAGGCTGGAGAAACAGGCATTATCGATGAACTGACCCACCGCTTCGAAGAGAGTTGCATACGCGCAGGGCTCGCTTGTACCGGAGGACGCAAAGTCGAAGCAGCCCAGATTCTGGGCTGGGGGCGTAACACACTCACGAGAAAAATACAGGAGTTAGGCCTGGAGTAAGCATGCCGCTTACTCGATGGCGGATGCTCAAATGCAAAAACCCCCGGCCTTGATTCAAGGTCGGGGGTTTTCTAATGGGGCGTCTGGCGGTGTCCTACTTTCACATGGCGAATGCCACACTATCATCGGCGCTAAGGTGTTTCACGGTCCTGTTCGGGATGGGAAGGCGTGGGACCACCTCGCTATGGCCACCAGACATTAACTTGTCAAATTGTAGAAACCGAAATTAAACACCCAGACCACTTCTTTCTCTGGATGCCTTGGTAGAAGTATTGCTTCGCAACTCTGCTTATCTTAGCAAAGCCACTCAAATGATAGGATCAAGCCTCACGAGCAATTAGTATCGGTTAGCTTCATGCCTCACAGCACTTCCACACCCGACCTATCAACGTCCTGGTCTCGAACGACTCTTCAGGAGGATCAAGTCCTCAGGGAAGTCTCATCTTCAGGCGAGTTTCGCGCTTAGATGCTTTCAGCGCTTATCTCTTCCGAACTTAGCTACCCGGCAATGCCACTGGCGTGACAACCGGTACACCAGAGGTTCGTCCACTCCGGTCCTCTCGTACTAGGAGCAGCCCCCGTCAAACTTCCAACGCCCACT
>NZ_RJTZ01000159.1:0-4001 GCF_024343515.1 Aquitalea sp. S1-19
TGCGTGCCCGCTGCTCGCCCACCGTACTTTCCCATTGTGCCGCGCGCCCCTCGGGCGGGTAGTCGTGACACATAAAGAGGCGGGTGTCGTCCGGCAGGCTTAATAAGTGCTGCGCCGAGTGATAGAGTGCTGCCGCGTCGCCACCGGGAAAGTCGCAGCGGGCGCTGCCCACGTCCGGCATGAACAGCGTGTCGCCGACAAAGACGGCATCCCCGATGTGATAGGCCATATCGGCCGGGGTATGGCCCGGCACATACAGCGCCCGCGCCGTTAAGGTGCCGATGCTAAACGCCTCGCCGGCGCTAAATAGATGGTCGAACTGGCTTCCGTCACAGGCAAAGCCGGGCTCCAGATTGAAGATCCGGCTGAAGCTGGCCTGTACCTTGCCTATCTGGTCGCCGATGGCGGTCTTGCCGCCTAATTGTTGTTTGAGCCAGGCGGCGGCGGACAGATGGTCGGCATGGGCATGGGTTTCCAGTATCCAGTCTACTGTCAGTTTTTGTTCCCGGATAAAGTCGACCAGCTGCTGGGCCGAGGTGGTGCGGGTGCGGCCCGATTTGGGATCGTAGTCGAGCACCGGGTCGATGATGGCTGCGTGTCCGCCTGCCTGATCGTAAACCACATAGCTGATGGTCCAGGTCGCAGGATCGAAGAAGGCTTGTACAGGGGTTTTCATCTGGCGGCGCTCCCATTTCTGCTGGTGATAGTTAAACTATATTGAAAAACAATATATTTGTAAATATAATAAAGACTCTGTGTCAGAGGTAAGATCATGGATATGAATTTGCTGCGGGAAAATGCGTCCCGCGCTGCCGGCTTGCTGAAGAGCCTGGCCAATGAAGACAGGCTGCTGTTGCTGTGCCAGCTGGTCGATGGCGAGAAGTCGGTTTCCGAACTGGAGCGCTTGACCGGCATCCGCCAGCCAACCTTGTCACAGCAACTGGGCGTGTTGCGCAATGAGGGCTTGGTATCGACGCGGCGCGAAGGCAAGTGGATTTATTACAGTGTGGCCAGCCAGGAGGCCATGGCGATTTTGTCGTCGCTGCATGATATTTTCTGCCCGCAAGAGATGGCCGCAGATGCAAGTGCATGAAATAAAGCAATAAGAATTCATGCTTGCCGTTAACAAGGGGAAATCATCATGAGTATTGCCTGGGATGTATTCACGCCGGCAGCTGCGCTGGGCGGTGGTGTGTTGATAGGGCTGGCGGCCAGTGCTTTTGTCCTGCTGCTGGGGCGGATTGCCGGTATCAGCGGCATGCTGGGTGGCGTGCTGGAGCGCGCCGCCGACTGGCCTTTGCGTCTGGCCTTCGTGCTGGGGATCATGGCCGCGCCGCTGGCTTATGCGCTGTTTGCCGGCGCGCTGCCGGTGCCGGTCATCGAAGCATCGACACCAACCTTGCTGCTGGCCGGACTGCTGGTCGGCATCGGTACCCGTTTTGCCTCGGGCTGCACCAGTGGCCACGGCGTGTGCGGGCTGTCGCGCCTGTCACCGCGTTCGCTGGTGGCCACGATCAGCTTTATGGCGGCCGGCTTTATCACCGTCTATGTCGTCCGTCACCTCTTGGGCTGAAAACATCATGAAACCCGTCAAACTGTTTGCTGCTTTTGCCATCGGCCTGCTGTTCGGTATCGGCCTGATCGTGTCCGGCATGTCCAACCCGGCCAAGGTGCTGGGTTTTCTCGATCTGGCCGGTGCCTGGGATCCTAGCCTTGCCTTGGTGATGGCCGGTGCTATCGGTGTGGGCTTTTTCGCGTTTCGTGTGGCCGGGGGACGCAGCCACTCGCTGCTGGGTGACAAGATGCAGTTGCCGACCAGCCGCGAAATTACTTTGCGTCTGGTGCTGGGCAGTGTGTTGTTCGGTGTGGGCTGGGGGCTGGCCGGCATCTGCCCGGGGCCGGGTCTGGTGCTGGCTGGCGCGCTGATTCCGCAGGGGCTGCTGTTTGTCGGTGCGATGCTGGCCGGCATGTTGCTCTACCGCGTACTCGATCCTTTGCTGCCTTGATGCAATGAGCTTCCTCGCCCGGTTTTTGCCTCCCTGGCTCTGTCACTACCAGCGCAACTGGCTGTCCGGCGACATCAGTGCCGGTGTGGTGGTGACGCTATTGCTGGTGCCGCAGGCTCTGGCTTATGCCATGGTGGCCGGCTTGCCGCCACAAACCGGGCTGTACGCCAGTCTGGCTCCCTTGCTGATTTATGCGCTGCTCGGTCGTTCCCATGCACAGTCGGTGGGGCCGATGGCGGTCACCTCCTTGCTGGTGGCGGCGACCTTAAGCAAGCTGGCGCCGCAAGGCGGTGCCGAGTATGCGGTGCTCGCCGTCTGGCTGGCGCTATTGTCCGGCCTGATGTTGCTCTCGCTGGGCTTGCTGCGTCTGGGGCTGGTTGCTGATTTTCTGTCGCAGCCGGTGCTGGCCGGTTTTATCTCGGCTTCAGCCTTGATGATTGTGCTGTCGCAACTGGGGCCTTTGCTGGGCAGCAAGGGCGGCGGCGCGACCTTGCCTGCCTTGCTGGCCAATTTATGGGCGCAGCGCCTGTCTTTTCACTTGGGGGCCTTGTTGCTGGGCGGCAGCGCCTTGCTGTGGCTCGTGTGGTCGCGGCGCACGCTTGCGGCCGTGCTGCGATGCGTGGGTCTGGCACCGGGCGCGTCCCAGCTGGTGGTACGCGCCGCACCGGTGCTGGCCTTGCTGGCTGGAATGCTGGCCGCCGCCAATTGGGGTGCCGCCAGCGGCTTGCGCCTGGTGGGCGAGGTGCCGGCCGGCCTGCCGCCTTTGGGTCTGGCCTGGCTGCCGTGGTCGCGTCTGCCGGATCTGGTCTTGCCGGCCTTTTTTATCGCGCTGGTCAATATGGTGCAAAGCCTGTCGGTGGCGCAGATTCTGGCGTTGCCCCGGCGCGAAAGCATAGAGCCCGACCGCGAGTTGATCGCCTTGGGTGCCTGCAATATCGGCGCCGCGCTGTCCGGCGGTTTTCCGGTCACCGGCGGGCTGACGCGCTCGGTCGTCAATGCCGATGCCGGTGCCCAGACCCAGTTGTCGTCATTGATCAGCGCGCTGTTGATGACGCTGATTGTGCTGTTTGCCACCCAGGCCCTGTTTTTCCTGCCGCTGGCCGTGCTGTCCGCCACCATCGTGGCTTCGGTGCTGGCCATGATCGATTTTTCGCTATTGCGCCGTGCCTGGGCCTGCAACCGGGCCGATGCACTGGCTTTTATCGCCACCTTTGCCGCCGTGCTGCTCTTGGGGGTGGATAGCGGCATCATGATCGGCCTGCTGATTTCGCTGGGTAGCTGGATCGCCAAGAGCGGCCAGCCGCATATTGCCGAACTCGGGCGCTTGTCAGGCAGCGAGCATTTTCGCAATGTGCGCCATTTCAGCGTGGAAACCTTGCCGGGTACGGCGTTTTTGCGCGTGGACGAGAGCCTGTATTTCGGTAATGCGCGTCATGTCGAGGCTGCGCTGCTGGCCATGACTGCACCCGACATTCAGCGCGTGGTGCTGGTGATGAGCGGTGTCAACCGTATCGACTTGTCCGCCTTGCTGATGCTGGAGCGGCTGGATGAGGCCCTGGCCGCGCGCGGCGTGGTTCTGTGGCTAAGCGATATCAAGCGCCCGGTTTCCATGGTGATGGATAAGGCCGCCTTGAGTCCGCGCTTTGCCGGACGGATTTTTCTCAGTGCCAGCCAGGCCTGGCAGTCGCTTTCGCCGCAGCGGGATTACCAGATTTAGGGCGCAGGGAGTCGGGATCGGGGAGCAGGGAATCGGGAACCGGGGTGTTGACGTGATTTTGGCTTATCCGAAAACTGAAATCCGAGTCCCGAGTCCCGAGTCCCGAGTCCCGAGTCCCGAGTCCCGAGTCCCGAGTCCCGAGTCCCGATTCCCGATTCCCGATTCCCGATTCCCGAGTCCCGAGTCCCGAGTCCCGAGTCCCGAGTCCCGAGTCCCGATTCCCGATTCCCGATTCCCGATTCCCGATTCCCGATTCCCGAGTCTCATTCCCGCGTGCA
>NZ_RJTZ01000159.1:4021-4176 GCF_024343515.1 Aquitalea sp. S1-19
CCCGAGTCCCGAGTCCCGAGTCCCGAGTCCCGAGTCCGAGTCCCGAGTCCCGAGTCCCGAGTCCCGAGTCCCGAGTCCCGAGTCCCGATTCCCGATTCCCGATTCCCGATTCCCGATTCCCGATTCCCGAGTCTCATTCCCGCGTGCAACTTTCC
>NZ_RJTZ01000159.1:4196-4490 GCF_024343515.1 Aquitalea sp. S1-19
AATCCGAGTCCCGAGTCCCGAGTCCCGAGTCCCGAGTCCCGAGTCCCGAGTCCCGAGTCCCGAGTCCCGATTCCCGATTCCCGATTCCCGATTCCCGATTCCCGATTCCCGAGTCTCATTCCCGCGTGCAACTTTCCCCGGTGCGCAGCTATCATAGCCGGATGATGAAAAAGACTCTGCTGTGCTCAACTCTCATGTTTGCCATCGCTTTTACGCCGGCGCTGGCGGCTCCGCTGCCTGATCTTGGCAATGTGGGGGAGGAGGCCTTGTCGCAGGCGGACGAGGCGCGGATAG
>NZ_RJTZ01000016.1:0-42634 GCF_024343515.1 Aquitalea sp. S1-19
CACCACGCCCAGCTTCTTGTCTTGTGTCTGAGACATAGGGATTCTTTCTTGAAGACTAAAAAACAGCCGCGACGCGAGTGCGCAGCGGCTGCCTGCCAGTGCCTTGCCAGGGCTCAGAAGCGTAGCGACATGCAGCTGACACCGCCGTCAACCTTACGGTATTCCGAGGTATCAACCTCGATCACCTCGTAGCCGAGCGCGGCGATCTTGGCGGCGGTCTTCGGGTAGCCGGAAGGCATGATCACCTTGCCGTTGACCCAGATGCAGTTGGCGGCGTAGATCTCGTCTTCCGGCAGCTCGATAATGTTGTACTTCTGGAATTCGGGCTTGGTCAGGAACTCGCCGGCGCACATCAGGTTGTTGTTCTCCAGATAGGCAAGCCCGGTCTTCAGGTGCAGCACCTCGTCCATGGAAACGACAGAACCGGTCATGCCGTACTTTTCCAGAATGGCGATCAGCTGGCGCGCGCCCTCGGCATTGGTACGGGCCGAGTTGCCGATATAGTAGTGGTTGCCGACCATCATCACGTCGCCTGCGTCCAGCGTGCCCGGCTCGACAATGCGCTCGACGTTCTTGTAGAAGCGGGCAAGGATGGGCGCCATCAGTTCGGCTTCACCGCGGCGGCTGTCGGCACCCGGGCGGGTGACGATACCGCAATGCGGCGTGCACAGGGCCGGATCTTCAACGAACACCGAATCCGGAAACTCTTCGGCCGGCGGCAGGATGGTGATGTCGACACCGCAAGTCTGCAACGCACGGATATAGGTGTTGTGCTGCTCGATCGCCTTTTCATAGATCGGCTTGCCGAGGTCAGAAGCAGACAGGCCATCAACCAGAGCGCGGCAAGGGGTACGGGCGATGATGTGCTTGAACATGGTGTGAGTCCTCAAGATAAAAGTAGGTGCTAGTTAAAAATCGTTCACACCTGGGTTTTAGCGAGAAGCGTGCCAACTATTGCCGGCATCTTGCAATTTTTTGCCCCAAATCGGCGGCAAAACGCCATGAAACCACCCACAAAACGGCAGTTCATGGCCATAAAACGAAGTGCAAAACGATGAATATGTCGTAAAATCGACAGACGTCGAAAAACGGACAAGCGCCCATCCCTGCTGTGGCGATGCCCCGCCCCCGATGCGTCGAAAATCCGACAAGGAAGCGCAATGGAAGAGATCCAGTGGCTGGTGCTGAGCATGAAAGAGCTGCTCGACACCCTGAACCAGCCTGTCACCATGGTCGACCGCAGCGGCCACTTCGTGTACTACAACCGCGCCAGCGCGCGCATGGACGGCGTGGACCCGGCCAATATCCTCGGCCGCCACATTCTCGATGTCAGCCCGTGGCTGAAAACCGAAGACAGCACCTTGCTGCGCTGCCTGTCGCAGCACAGCCGCTTTGTCGACCACTATCAGGCCTATCACGGCAGCGACGGCCGCCAGTTGCACTACCTGCATTCGGCCATGCCGCTGTTCGGCCGCAGCGGTGACGTGATCGGCGCCATCGAGATCGGCCGCACCGTAGACAACCAGCCATCGGACAATAACGACCCCAGCCCGGTGCCCGACATCGTCGGCCACGACGCGCGGCTACGCCTGCAGATCGACGCCATCGACATCTACGGCCATAGCGAACTGCCGGTACTGATCTATGGCGAAACCGGCACCGGCAAGGAGCTGTTCGCGCGCCGCGCCCATGCCAAAAGCCCGCGCGCACGCGCGCCCATGCTGTGCCTGAACTGTGCGGCGATACCGGAAAACCTGCTGGAAAGCACCCTGTTCGGCACCACCCGTGGCGCGTTTACCGGTGCCGAAAACAAGAAGGGACTGTTTGCGCTGGCCGATGGCGGCACGCTGCTTCTGGATGAAATCAACTCCATGCCGATCGCGCTGCAAAGCAAGCTGCTGCGCGTGTTGCAGGACGGCAGCTTCCAGCCGCTGGGCAGCCAGCAGCCGCTGCGCGCCAATGTGCGCCTGATCGCGGCGCTCAACCAGCGCCCGCTGGATGCCATCGCCGCCGGCCGCCTGCGCGAAGACCTGTATTACCGCCTCAACGTCGGCTACATCTTTATCCCGCCGCTACGCGAACGCCGTGGCGACATCGCCCTGCTCGCCCGCCGTTTTGTCGACAAGCACGCCGCCAGCCTCAACCCGGCCATCACCACCTTGTCGGATGCAGCCATCGCCACGCTGGAAGCGCAGGCCTGGCCTGGCAATGTGCGCGAACTGGAAAACGTGATCCGCCGCAGCTTGCTGCTGGATAAAAGCGGCAGCACGCTAAACACCATCGCGCTGATGCACGACAGCGCACCGGCCGCCGTAGCGGCCCAGCCCCCCGATACGGCACCGGCAGGCAGCGGCCCGCTCAAGGCGCGTCTGGCGGCACAGGAGCGCCACATCATTGCCCAGGCACTGGCCGCCAACGGCAACAGGCTGGCCGCCACCGCCCGCGAGCTGGGTCTGCCGCGCACCACGCTGATCTCGCGCATGGCAAGGCTGGGGCTGACAGACATTTAAAAGCTCATATCCCCGTTACGAACGGGCACCGATGGGTGTGGGCTTTGTGTCCGCTACGCGGACGCTTTTTACTTGCCGCTTCCGCTGACCGAGCGCGGCAAGCGCAGCGGCGCGAGGGAATATGAACTGGGATGGGAGGCTGGCGTATGAGCTGGCGGCATGGCCAATAATAAAGCGATGCCCCACACAAGTTGGGGTTTACGCCATGCGATGCGCGCTATCAGTGCGTCAGCCACCCATCCCCGTTAGGCTCGCGCCGGTGCAAAAGACGCTGGCGAGGTCTTAAGCTGGCCCTTGTTCGAGCGATTTGACGGTAGCAAATACCCCGCTGAGCGAATCAAAGATTCGCACGCATGGAGTTGGCTAGCGCCTCGCCAGTGCCTTTTGCGCCGGGGTTTCACGAGACTTCGGGGGCGTTTGGGATGCAAGGGGCTTGTCGCCACAAGCCCCTGCCCGTTCGCCGCGCGGAAGCGGCAAGTAAAAACACGTCCGCGCAGCGGACACAAAGTCCAAAACCTATCTACGCCAACTCGTAACTGGGACATAGCCAATAATAAGTAGCAACCCGCAACTACGGCATCGCCCGCAAGAAAGGTCATCATGGAAACCCAAGACAGCCTGCTCGCCTTCTGGTTCGGCGAGTCAGACGACGACGCCCAGACCGCCGCCACACAGGCCGCGCTATGGTGGGGCAAAAATCCGGACACCGACGCGGCCATACGCCAGCGTTTCGCACCGCTGCTGCCGGCTGCGCGCAAGGGCGAATTAAACCACTGGTGCGCATCCCCCAAAGGAACGCTGGCGCTGATCCTGCTGACCGACCAGATCCCGCGCAATAGCTATCGCGGCACAGCCAACGCCTTCGCGTTTGACGACATCGCACTGGCCTTGTGCCGGCAAGGCCTGGCCGCAGGGCAAGACCGAGCGCTCAGGCCGGTAGAGCGCGTCTTCTTCTATCTGCCGCTGGAACACGCAGAAGACCCGGCACATCAGGCGCACAGCGTGCAGCTGTTTCGCGAACTGGCCGATGCAATGCCCACCGCACAGCAAGCCGTGTTCGAATCCTTTGCCGACTATGCGCTGCGCCATCAGGCGGTGATCACCCGCTTCGGCCGCTTTCCGCACCGCAACGCGATACTGGGGCGCACATCAAGCGCGGAAGAGACCGCATTTCTCGCCCAGCCCGGCTCGTCGTTCTAGCGGCTATTAACGTGGTGCATAAGCAGCACACCTAACGTGGAATTCAGCGGTAAGCCAAAGCGCAGCTTTGGCGAGTCCGCTGGAATGCCGGGTTAGGCGATTGATGTGGATTAAGTAGCATCGCCATGGAACCGCAAATATTTAGACATTGCTGTTTCGATTTTCTTAATTGATGCATCAAAGTCTGCAAGTGCTGCACTCGCATCAAGAGCCATCTTTGAGAGGAGCTCGGGATCACCAGCTAGACTGCTTCCACTTGCCTTGAGGCCAATGACTTTGAAAGAGTCTGAGTGAATTTTTTCGAGCATCTCAAAAATCTTCGATTCATCGGAAAACAAAAACTGAGACTCACGGCACGACCGAATGAACGCACGCTGTACTTCTTTGAACTCTTCACTTCGGTCACCCGGAGGGAGGGCTGATAGTTCTTGGAAGAACGTAATTGTGTTGGAGTAAACCTCAAAACGCCTGTTGTACAAATCTAGCCTTAATTTGTTCTGATTCGTTTTCCATTGTTGATATGCGACAAATGCGACAAAAGTTGCAATTACGCTTGTGACGAACGGTGGCCCAATCGCAACTACATAGTCGAACAATTCGGGGCAAATTGATGTGCAGGTCATGATGGTGTCTAACGTGAAATGTACACCTGCTCAGGTGCATATCTGGCTGGCGCGTGTGCATAAGCAGGCACACACCAATATTTACATTTATTTTTCAAATACTTGGGCGTACATGCACCCGATAGCACACATTCAGACGGGACGGCGGTGCGGCACTGACTGACGGTACTGCGTGATCGGTTCTAGGTAAGAGCTGCAGGCTACCC
Organism: Aquitalea sp. S1-19; assembly: GCF_024343515.1. Classification (NCBI taxonomy): domain Bacteria; kingdom Pseudomonadati; phylum Pseudomonadota; class Betaproteobacteria; order Neisseriales; family Chromobacteriaceae; genus Aquitalea; species Aquitalea sp. S1-19. The sequence continues at coordinate 4,540 of NZ_RJTZ01000016.1, forward strand.
AGCAGATGATAACATGCAAATTGGATTACTGATTTCACACATCCACCCTCTGCGCCAGATCGGGCAGTCGAGCTTACGGTATTCCGCCCCATCTGGCGAAGGCAGGCTGCCGGTACCGCCAGCAGCATAAGCAAGCCGATGCCACCAGCCCATCCGCCAGCCACCCTTCCCCGTCAGGCTCGCGCCGGTGAAAAAGACGCTGGCGAGGTCTTAAGCTGGCCCTTGTTTGAGCGATTTGACGGTAGCAAATCGCGAGTTGGCCAGCGCCTCGCCAGCGCCTTTTACACCGGGGTTTCGCGAGACTTCGGGGGCGCCGGGGATGCAAGGGGCCGGGCGCGTCCGGCCCCTGCCCGTCCGCCGCGCGGAAGCGGCAAACTAAAAAAAGTCCGCGTAGCGGACTCCACACAAAAGCCCCAGCACGCAGCTGGGGCTTACCGCCAGCCCATACGCCAGCCACCCCCTCAACGCATGCTGAAAGCCTCTCGATGAAATACCGGCGCATGCTGGCGTGCCGCCAGGCCGCGCGCCAAGGCATCACCCATGCCTGCCGGCCCGCAAAACCACACCGCATCGACCTCGGGCAACATCGCCACATCCAGCCTTGCACCCTGATCGCTCTCTATCAGGTGCAGCTTCACGCCTGAGCGCAGGCAGGCGGCGCGCACCTCGTCCAGTGCGGCAGCTTCGGCGCTATTGCGGACGCAGTAATAGAAATCCACTGGCACCCCCTCGCCGGTTTTATTGCGCGCCTCCAGCCATGCCAGAAACGGGGTGATGCCGATGCCGCCGGCGACCCAGGCCTGACGCGTGCTGCCGGCGTGATCAAAGCAACCATACGGCCCTTCCACCTCAAGACTGTCCCCGGCCTTGAGAATGGACGGGAGGGTGGCGGTGTAATCCCCCAGCGCCTTGATGATGAAGCGCAGCTCGCCGCCCTGACGCTCAGCGCTGGCAATGGTGAACGGGTGCGCGCCTTCGCCGGCATCAAAGCTCACCAGTGCAAACTGGCCGGCTTTATGGCCGGGCCAGCCGGCAACGCTGCAGCAGACTTCCAGCGACTGGCCGGGCAAGGCGTGTACCGCCGTGATATGGCCGTTGTAGCGGCGCGAACGGCCGATGCGGCCAAACAACGACCACAGCGCGCTCAGCGTCGTGAACAGCAGCAATAGCGCCAGCAAAGCGCCGGCCGGGGTCAGCCACAAGGCCTTGTCGGCCAGCATCAGGCCGTGAAAGACGCCGGCCAGCGCAATCGGTGCAAACAGCTTGTGCGATGGGCGCCAAATGCGATAAGGCAGGGCCCGCAACAGCGCCAGCAGCACCATGCCCAGCATCAGCCAGGCGGCCCACTCCCCCATGTCCTTGGCCAGACTGACCAAGGGGTCGCGCGCCCCGCCACCACCGGCACGGCGGATTTTTGGCTCTGCCCATTGCATGGCCACAAACAGCTTGGGGGACAGTTCGATCAGCCAGTGCGCCCCCAGTAGCAGGCCCGAGGCGATACCGAAGCGTTTGTGCTGGGCGTAGAGTTTGTCCAGCCCGCCCATCGCGCGCTCCAGCCACATCGGACGCATGGCCAGCAACATGGAGCCGGCCATCACCGCCAGCAGCATCACGCCGCTGAGCAGCCGCAATTGCGAACGCCACGCCCAATAATCGGCAGGCCAGCCGTGCGCCCATACGCTGCAGACGCCATACAGCAGGAAAGACACGAGAAGAATGAGGGTCAGTGGGCGCTTGAGCATGGTCGGCTTTCATCGAGACTGGATGCTTTCATTAGATCATGCCCACGCAGAAAATTGACTATGGCATGGGCTGCGCTTTGTTGCTGAATGTTGGTATGCGCCGCCAGCTTCACACTTATTAACATGTAGACGGCAAACAGGCGGGCCAGGCGGATGCCGGCATGGACAAAGCCCATGGCTGCGTCGACAATACCGCCCCTGTTCCCGGCGCAAGCGGGACCCTTTGCCTATGGATGAAAGGAATACCCGCATGGCCAGCCCCAGCACGCCCAGCCTCGAACTTTACGGCGCATTGCAACGCGCGTTCGACCACTTCAATGCCACACTGTTTGCCGGCGAGTTGCCGCCGTGCATGATCACGCTGCGCGCGCAGCGCACCCGCTACGGCCACCACCAGCATGCGCGCTTTGTCAGCCGCGATGGCGCTTCGCTGGACGAGCTGGCGCTCAACCCCGGCTATTTTGCCCTGCGTCCGGTCGAAACTGTGCTGTCGACGCTGGCGCACGAGATGGTGCATCACTGGCAGGAAAACAAGGGATCGGTTACGCCGTCCAACCACCACAACCGCGAGTGGGCCGAGAAAATGAAGGAAGTCGGGCTGATGCCCAGCACCACCGGTGCGCCCGGCGGCGAAGAATCCGGCTCGCGCGTCAGCCACTACATTATCGAGGGCGGGCCGTTTGCCAAGGCATGCCAGGTGCTGCTGGACCAAGGCTTTGTCCTGCCGGTGTACGACAGGCACGCGCCCGAGCCGCCGGAGCGCGTACTGGCGCGCAGCATGGTGAGTTTCAACGAGAATGCGCCGCCCGCGCCGGACGGCATGAACGATATCGAGCCTTACCGGCCGGAGCCGGCTGCGGCCTTGAACGAGGCACCGATGGAAGCGGCCGAGGCGCAGGGCAAGCCGCTGCCCATCGTGGCCCCGCCCCCGCCGCGCCCCAGCAACCGCTCGCGTCTGGCCTGCCCGCAGTGCGGCGCCAGCGCGTGGATCTCCAAGGAAGTGGTGCTGATCTGCGGCAGTTGCGCGGTGCCGCTGGAAGCGGTGTAAAACGGTTCAGCTGCCGGCTGGTGGCGTCTTGCGCTCCAGCCGGTCTTCCAGCTCGCCGATGCAGGCGGCGATGCCGTTGCCGGATTCTTCGATGCGCTGGCCCAGCTCGGCTTTCAGGGTCACGTTCTGCGCGGCCAGCTTGGTCAGTTCGGCCTCCAAAAAGGCGCGCAGCTCGCTGAAACGCGAAGCCTCGGCCTTGTCGGCCAGCTCGCGGTTGGCCTGCAGCTCGCGCGCATGGCGGCGGCCATCCATCAGCACCGAGCCTTGCAGATAGACGATGTAGACCAGAAACAGCACCGCCAGCAGCACCATCAGCCCCAGCATCACCAGGCCCAGCGATGCCTGGATATCCATGAAGCCCAGCGACAGCGTGCTGGGCGCCATCACCACCGCCCAGTTCAGCGCCACAAACACCGCGATCAGGCCCGCCACCACCAGCAATAACAGCGTACGCAATTGCATATCACCCCCCAATCATTAAAACAAAGCCTAGCTGCCGCTAGCCATGCGTTACAAACAAACAGCTTAGCAGCCACTCAAGCTGAAACCGGCACAGCGGTGCAACTACAGACCGATGCTCTGCCCTTACGGCGAAATGGCGAAAAACAGGAAGGTGGCAAACAGCACCAGATGCACGACGCCCTGCAGGATGGTGGTTTTTCCGGTCGCAAGGCTCATGGAGCCAACCAGTAAAGTCAGCCCCAGCAGCACGGTTTCCTTCATTTCCAGGCCCAGCACCAAAGGCCGGCCGGTCATGACGAAAATCAGGGCCACGGCTGGAATGGTCAGCCCGATCGACGCCAGCCCCGAACCCAGGGCCAGATTCAAACTGGTCTGCAAGCGGTTGGCACGGGCGGCACGGGTAGCCGCCAGCGCTTCGGGCAGCAATACCATGGCGGCGATGATAATACCGACCACCGCTTGCGGCGCCCCCATCACACCGACCATCTGTTCGATAGAGGGCGACAGCACTTTCGCCAGACCGACCACGGCGACCAGCGACACCAACAGCAAGCCGGCACTCCAGCATGCGACCTTGTTGCCGGTGGCTGCGTGTGTACCCTCGTTGCTGGCTTCATCCAGAAAATAGTCGCGGTGGCGCACCGTCTGGACAAAGACGAAAGCGCCATACAACACCAGCGAGACCACGCCGGTAAAGGCCAGCTGTTTGGATGACAGCATATGCCCCGCTTCGCTCAGGCCGTAATTGGGCAGCACCAGGGTCAGCACCGCCATCGAGGTCAATACCGCCATTGCGGCACTCACGCCCTGCTGCTGATACTCCTGCTCGCCATGACGCAGGCCGCCCAGCAACAGACACAGGCCGACAATGCCGTTGCAGATAATCATGATGGCCGAGAAGACCGTATCGCGTGCCAGCGCCAGCTTGTCCTCGCCGCCGGACAGCATCATGGACAGGATCAGCGCGACTTCGATAATGGTCACCGCCAGCGCCAGCACCAGCGTACCGAAAGGCTCGCCGATGCGGTGTGCAATCACCTCGGCGTGATGGACGGCAGCAAAAACCGCACCGCCCAGACACACGGCCACAGCGGCCAGAAACCAGGCAGAGCTGACGCCGCTAAAAGCGACCCCGAGCAACACACAGGCCAGTAGCGGGAAAATCCAGCTCCAGCGCGGAAGTTGGTGAGCAGACATTGCGGCCCCTTTTATCAAAAATTCGTCATATGCTAACGGATATCATCATACCAGATGACAACGTGCACCTGATTCCGGTCTGCCCATCGCCCAAAGGCTCAACTGCAGCCACCATCAGCATAGAGCGCCCCAGACCCGCAACCTAGCCCAGCATTGAGGCAATGCTGGGGCTAACAGAAACTCAGCCCAGCGCCCGCGCGACAAAATGCTTAGGCACGCGGGTCTTGGGCACGCGTACACCAAACCAGCGCCGCACTTCCCAGTCGAGGCCAATGCCGTGCATATAGTTGTACAGCGCCTTGGTCAGCGCCTCGCCCATCAGCGCGTGATCGGTACCGGTCGGGTCGGTAAAGCCGACATCGTTCTTGGCGAAGCTCACCTCGGGCAATGGAATCAGCTTGATGCCGTACTCTTCCGGATGCTGGCCTACCGGCGAGTGCACAGTGCAGGCAAAGCGGTGGAAGAAGCCGGACTGGATGCAGCCGGCCTCAAACAGCTGGCGCACATACTCCAGCGCGTCCACCGTGTCCTGCACCGTCTGGGTCGGGAAGCCGTACATCAGATAGGCATGCACCAGAATGCCGGCCTCGGTAAAGTCGCGCGTCACCCGCGCCACCTGCTCGACCGACACGCCCTTTTTCATCAGTTTCAGCAGGCGGTCGGAAGCCACCTCCAGCCCGCCGGAAATGGCGATGCAACCGCTTTGTGCCAACAGCTGGCATAGCTCGGGCGTGAACGATTTTTCGAAGCGGATATTGCCCCACCAGGTAATCGCCACCTTGCGTTTCAACAGTTCCAGCGCCAGCGCCTTGAGCATCTTGGGCGGCGCAGCTTCGTCGACAAAATGAAAACCGCTCTGCCCGGTCTCGGCAATGATGGCCTCGATGCGGTCGACCAAGAGTTCGGCCGAGGCGGTTTCATAGCGCGAGATATAGTCGAGCGAGACATCGCAGAAGCTGCACTTTTTCCAGTAGCAACCATGTGCCACCGTCAGCTTGTTCCAGCGCCCGTCCGACCACAGCCGGTGCATGGGGTTGAGCATGTCCAGCAGGCTTAAATACTTGCGTATCGGCAAGCCGTCCCAGGTCGGCGTGCCCACATCGGCAAACGGCACATCCGGCTCGGGGAAATTCACATAGCGCACGCGGCTCTCGTCACGCACAAAGGTGCGCACCAGACGCTCACGCGAACGCTGGCCAGCCACATGGTCAAGCAGCGCCAAGAGCGGGCGCTCGCCATCGTCCAGCGTGACAAAGTCGAAGTAATCGAATACGCGCGGCTCTTTAAGTTCGCGCAGTTCGGTATTGACGAAGCCGCCACCCAGCACCGTCTTGATCGCCGGATTGATGCTTTTAATGGTCTGCGCGATGCGGAACGCCGCATACACCGAGCCGGGGACCGGCACCGACAGCAGCACCACATCCGGCTGATGGCGCTCCAGCGCGTCGCGGGTCAGGCGCGCGAGCACATCGTCCACCAGCGTAGGCGCACCGGCCAGGGCGCGGGCCAAGGGCTCGAATGTGGGCTGGCTCATCGCCAGACGTTCGGCGTAGCGCACAAATTCGAAGCGCTCGTCGGCAGCATCGCGCAGCACATCGGCCAGATCATCCAGATACAGGGTCGCGTAATGGCGCGCACGATCGGTACTGCCCAAGGCGCCAAAGGCCCAGGTCAGCGGGTCTTCATCCGGATACTCGGGGTCGATATAGGCATTGATCGTGGCAAAGCGCTGCCCTTCGGGCAAGAAGCTGCGACTGGCGATGCGGTGGGCGATGGTCGGGTCGCTGCCCTGCAAAAAGGCCAGCGCCGGCGCGATGGTCGCATCGTAGGCGTCGTACTGCTCCAGAAAATGCCGCACCTGCGCGCTGCGTTTTTTCGCCGGCAGCTTCTGTGCCGCATCGCGCAAGGCGGCCAGCCCCGGGCGCGAAAACAGCGCCAGCACCAATGCCAGCGCCAGATCCTCCTGCACGGCAGCAAAGCCCTGCTGGCGCAAAAAGCCGGTGAGATAGGCGGTGGACGGGTACGGGGTATTGAGCTGGGTCATCGGCGGGATGATGGACAGCACGCGCGGGCGGTTCGGCATATCGTTCAAGGCAGGCTTCAGTTTGTGGCGCGGCAACACCGCAAGGGCGGCAATTTTAGCGCCTGACGCGCCGGAACGCGAAGGAATCCTCAGCTAATGACAATGATGGCTGGCACTGGCCACAAGTCATGCTTTAAGACTAGGATGTTGGCCACCAGCCTTTACATCAAGGAAGACCCTCATGATCAAGTCGCGTGCCGCTATTGCCTGGGCAGCCCAACGCCCGCTGGAAATCGAACTGGTGGATGTGGAAGGCCCCAAAGCCGGGGAGGTGCTGCTGCGCATGGTGGCCAGCGGCGTGTGCCACACCGATGCCTACACCCTGTCCGGCGCCGACCCGGAGGGTATTGTCCCCGCCATTCTGGGGCATGAGGGCGGCGCCATCGTCGAAGAAGTCGGTGCCGGTGTCACCTCGGTCAAGCCGGGCGACCATGTGATTCCGCTGTATACCCCCGAATGCGGCCAGTGCAAATACTGCCTGTCGGGCAAGACCAATCTGTGCCAGGCGATACGCGCAACCCAGGGCAAGGGCCTGATGCCGGACGGCAGCAGCCGCTTTTCGCTGCACGGCAAGCCCATCTACCACTATATGGGCACCTCGACCTTCTCCGAATATACGGTGCTGCCGGAAATCGCCGTCGCCAAAATCAACAAGGCCGCACCGCTGGAGAAAGTGTGCCTGCTGGGCTGCGGCGTCACCACCGGCATGGGGGCGGTGCTCAATACCGCCAAGGTTGAAGCCGGCGCCACCGTCGCCATCTTCGGGCTGGGCGGCATCGGCCTGTCAGCCATCATAGGCGCGGTCATGGCCGGCGCCAGCCGCATCATCGCCATAGATGTCAACCCGTCCAAGTTCGAGATCGCCAGACAATTGGGCGCCACCGACACCATCAACCCGCTGGACTTCGATAGGCCGATACAGGAGGTGATCGTCGACATGACCGACGGCGGCGTCGACTACTCGTTCGAATGCATAGGCAACGTCAAGGTGATGCGCTCGGCGCTGGAATGCTGCCACAAGGGCTGGGGTGAATCGGTAATCATCGGTGTCGCCGGTGCCGGCGAGGAAATCGCCACCCGCCCGTTCCAACTGGTGACCGGCCGCGTCTGGCGCGGTTCGGCCTTTGGCGGCGTACGCGGGCGCAGCGAGCTGCCCGACTATGTCGAGCGCTATTTGAAGGGCGAGTTCGAGCTGGATACCTTTATCACCCATACCATGGGTCTGGAAGACATCAACACCGCCTTCGATCTGATGCACGAGGGAAAAAGCATACGCTCGGTGATCCATTTCTGATGCCATCAAGGATAGAGATGAATACCCAACTGAACATGCTCGCCAACCAGCGCTGCTTTGACGGCAGCCAGCAACGCTGGCGTCACCCATCCAGCACGCTGGGCTGCGAGATGACGTTTTCCATCTATCTGCCACCCGGCGCCGGCCCCCATACTCCGGTGCTGTACTGGCTGTCCGGCCTGACCTGCAACGATGAAAATTTCGTGCAAAAGGCCGGCGCCCAGCGCATGGCCGCCAGACTTGGCCTCGCCATCGTCTGCCCCGACACCAGCCCGCGCGGCGATCAGGTGCCGGATGATGGCGGCTGGGATCTGGGGCAAGGCGCCGGCTTTTACCTCAATGCCAGCGCCCGGCCCTGGCAGTCGCACTACCACATGCACGACTATGTGGTGCACGAGTTGCCGGCACTGATATCCAGCCACTTCAAGCTGAGTAAAAGGAAATCCATCAGCGGCCACTCCATGGGCGGGCATGGCGCGCTGGTTTGTGCGCTGCGCAATCCCGGCCACTACCACTCGGTGTCAGCCTTCGCCCCCATCTGCCACCCCATGGACTGCCCGTGGGGCATCAAGGCCTTCAGCGCCTATCTGGGAGCAGACAGGGACAGCTGGCGGGCATGGGATGCGTGCGAACTGATGGCACAGGCGAGCGAGCGCCTGCCGCTATTGATCGATCAGGGCGAGGCGGACGATTTTCTGGCCCAGCAGCTGCAACCGACTGCCCTGCTTGCCGCCGCTGGCAAGGCCGGCACTCCGCTGACGCTACGCATGCAGCGCGGCTACGATCACAGCTACTTTTTTATCGCCAGCTTTATCGACGAACATCTGGCATTTCACGCCCAGGCCTTGCAGCCATGAGCTATTGGGAGCGCTGCCTGCACGCCATCCTGTTTGAAGCCATTGCGCTTGCCATGCTGATTCCGGCGACCAGCTGGATCATGGGCGAAAACCACAGCCTGATGAGCGTGGTCATGATCTCGGTCTCGCTCACCGCGATGGCGTGGAATGTTGTCTTCAACTACGTTTTCGACCGACTGGTGCCGGGCGATCGCATCACGCGCAAGCTGCCGATACGCATTGTGCACAGCATCAGCTTCGAAGCCGGCCTGCTGCTGGTCTCGGTGCCGCTGGTGGCCTGGCTGATGAAGTGCAGCCTGTGGCAGGCCTTCTTGCTGGACGCGGGCACGGCGCTATTTTTCCTCGTGTATGCGCTGGCATTCAACTGGCTGTACGACAGCCTGCGCGCACGCTGGCAGCAGCAGCCGGCCTAGCCGGTACCGGCTGCCGGCCAGCGGCTGTTAATGCTGCGCCACGATATAGAAGTAGTAAATCATCAGCAGCGCAATCAGATACACCGACCAGTGATCCTCGCGCCAGCGCCCGGCTGCCACTTTCAGGAAGGCATACACCAGCATGGCCGCCGCGATACCGTTGCCGGCATTGAAGCTGAAGATGCTGATGGCGACACAGACAAAGGCCGGCAGGTATTCGGTGACATCATCGAAATCCACCTTGCGAATCGACCCCATCATGCTGATGCCGATAAACATCAGCACCGGTGCGGTCGCCGCCGCCGGGATCATGCCCGCCAGCGGCGCGACAAACAACGTCAGCGCAAAGCACAACGCCGTCACCACCGCGGTAAAACCAGTGCGCCCGCCCGCCTGCACCCCGGCCGAACTCTCGACATAGGTGGTCAGCACCGGGCAGGAGAAAAATGCGCCCAGGGTGGTGGCACAGGAGTCGACATGGAAATTGCGGTCTATGCCCGGCAGATTGCCATCCTTGTCCAGATAGCCCGCCTGCGCCCCCACCCCGAGCAAGGTGCCCAGAGTCGAGAAAAAGTCGGGAATGAAAAAAGCCAGCAAAAAGGGCAGATAGGCCGGACTTAACGCCGCCATCACATCCATATCGAAAGCCAGCGCGCTGAAGTCGGCCGGCAGCGAGATCAGGCTATCCGGCACGCGCGCCAGACCCAAGGGGATGGCCAGCGCGGTAATCAGCGCAATGGCGAGAATGATGCCGCCGCGCACCTTGCGCGTGGTCAGCCACAGCACCAGAAAAAATCCGGCGATAGCCAATAGCGTAGGCGGCGCCAGCAAGTCGCCGAACACCAGCACGTTCTTCCTGGCATCGGCCACGATAATGCCGGCCTGCTTGAAGCCCAGCAGCGCGATAAACAGGCCGATACCGACCCCGACCGAGACCTTGACCCCGTGCGGAATCACCCGCACCACGAAATCGCGCACGCCGAGGAAGGAAACCAGCATGAACAGCACGCCGCTGACCAGCACAATGCCGTTGGCTACCGGCAGCGGCACACCGCTGCCCAGCAGGGTAAACGAGAAGATCGCCACGCTGCCCAGCCCCGGCCCCAGCACAAAGGGACGGTTGGTATAGATGCCCATCGCCAGCGTGGTGACCACCGTCATCAGGATGGTCACGGTCAGCGCCGCATCGAACGGCAACCCGCCCTTGGCCAGCATGCCCGGCACCACCGCCACCATATACGCCATGGTGGCAAAGGTGGTCAGCCCGGCGATGATTTCCTGACGGAAGCCGGTCGCGTTTTCGGCAAAGCCAAACCAGTGTGCGATACGTTGACGGGTAGCGTTCATGCGCCCTCTCCTTGTATTGGGTCGATTGCCCGCGGGCGGTAACGGATCAGCTGTTCGGCCGGAATGACAGGCTCGGCCTGCAGGCGGGCACGCAGCGCATCAAACTCGGCCAGCCACGCGGATGCACACGCGGCCTTGTCCGCCTCGTTCATCCAGCTGGCACGCACAGCCAGCGCCAGCATATGGCGCAGGCTGTCCAGATCGAAGCCGAACTCCTCCACCATCACCCGGTAGCAATTGGCGGCATCGGTATCGTGGATGTGCCAGTCGTCGGTGCCCGGGATAATCGACAGGCCCAGCCTGGCCATCTGGCGGATAGGGTGCTGCTCGCGCCACTGGCGCGCATCCGGCCATTGGCGGTAATAAAAGGTATTGGAAGGAATCACGGTAAACGGGATGCCCGAAGCGGCATAGCGCGCCGCCAGCGCGGGATTGTCGACAATGGTGTAGCCGTGGTCGATGCGGTCCAGCCCGATCAGCTCGACGCCGGTTTCGACATTGCGCCAGTGCAGGCCAAATTCTGAACAATGGGCGGTCAGCTTCAGCCCGCCTTGTTGCGCCAGACGATAGGCCTTCCAGAACTGCTCGATCGGCGCATTACCCTCGCGATAATCGATGCCTATACCCGGCACACCCGGATGCGGATGGGCGAGCATGGCCTCGACCATCGCCACCGCCTCTTCCGGCGATTTTTCACGGTTGATGGACGGAATCAGGCGGATCACCAGCCCCAGTTCAGCCCGAACCTGGTCAATCGCCGACAGCAGCGCCGCCGTCACCACCTCGTAAGCCAGCTCGGTATCGGACGGATTCCAGAAGGTTTCCAGATAGCGCACACCGCAAGCGTGGGCATCGGCGGCCACCTCGCGCAATACGCGCACATAGTCGTCGGGCTCGCGCATCAGGCGGTACAGCAAGGTCAGCGCATCGATACCGCCCCGGCTTTCGCCGGTTTCGGCCTGATGGGCGCGGTAATAACACTTGGCTTCGCGCTCGCTCAGGGCGACACCATATTTGCGTGCCAGATCCAGCATGGTCGCCAGACGCACACCGCCTAGCAGGTGATAGTGCAGTTCGACTTTGGGAAAGGCCCGGTAAAAATCGGCCAGCGTCAGCAAGGAGGGATTCATGGTCTGCGGTGAGGATGGACGACGAAGGCAATTGTCCGGATCACACAGGCGATGTGAAGTGCCAAAAACGGTATGACCATGCCGGATCGGCATCACCATGCTCTTCCACAAGCCTTGCCAGACAACAGCCAGTCTGCCGTAAAAAACGCCTACCCCTCCTGCACGGCAGGCCTGGCACTGTCATCCGGCCTGGCCTTTGCCTTGCCGGTCAGCGACACCCATAAAGTCGCCATAAAGATCAATCCGCCACCGATAGCACCCTGAAGCGACAGGGTTTCACCCAACATGGCAGTCGCAAACAAAGCGCCAAACAAGGGCTCGCTTCCTGTCAGCACCACCACCCGGGAGGGGCTGCAACGGCGCACCGCCCAATTCTGGACAAAGAAGGCAAACAAAGTACAGAACAGAACCAGGTAAGCCAGTGCCAGCCAGAATCCCGGATTGACAGGCAAGGCCGGCAAAGGCTGGCCCTCCCACCACCACAGCAAGGCGCACAAGCTGGCGGCGACACCGGTCTGCAAACCGGTCGCCGCCAGCGAAGACAAACGACTGCCAGACAGCAGGCGCTGACTGAGGCAGACCATCAGTGCGCGCAAGATGGCGGCGGCCAGCATCCACGCGTCCCCGGCGCCGAATCCCAGCCCGCCACCGACCAGCAGGAACGTGCCCAGACAACAGACCAGCGCCGCCAAGGCCATGCCGGCATCCGGCTTGCGCCGCGTAAAAGCCCACTCAAGCCAAGGCGTCAGCACAATACACAGGCTAATCAGGAAGGCCGCATTGGCAGCACTGGTCAGCGCGACCCCCTTGGTCTCGCATACAAAGATCGCCCACAGCAATACCCCCAGCGGCAAGCCCGCCTGCAGGCAATCACGGCGGTCTTTTTTCAGCGCCGACCAAAGCGCAGGCGCCAACAGCAGGAAAGTGAGCGCGAATCTGAGGGTCAGAAAACCCAGCAGCGGAAACCATAACAAGGCCTGTTTGGTGACGCCATAACTCGTCCCCCACACCAGCGCCAACATCAGCAACAAGATTTCAGCCATTACCGCCTCCCATTTAAATTCAAATGGGATTATCTGCGTGTGCCATTTGGATGATAATCAGCATCTCCGGAACAGGATTGATTCCCCATGAACAACAGTCAGCTGAACGAATCCCTGCCCGACATGGCTGTTTTCGTGCGTGTCGTCGATTGCGCCAGTTTTTCCGGAGCGGCACGGACACTGAATCTGACGCCATCGGCCGTCAGCCGTATGATTGGCCGCCTGGAACAGGCATTGGGCATGCGACTGCTGGAACGCACCACCCGCCAATTGCGCTTGAGTGAACACGGCAAAGAAATCTACATGCTGTGCAAAGAAATGCTGGCCTCGGCGCAAGCCGCCGTTGATCTGGCACAACAGACTGCGGCACAGCCAGCCGGCACGCTGCGCGTCAGTGCACCCAAGGCCTTCGGCCGACGGGTACTTCACCCGCTGGTGAGCGGATTCTTGCAACGCTTCCCCCAGGTCAGACTGCAACTGCTGCTGCAGGACGCCAGCCCGCACCCGGTCAAGGATGAAATTGATCTGATGCTGCTTATCAGTGATACGCCGCCCGAAGCGATGGTCGCGCGGCCCCTGATGCAGGTCAGGCAACAACTGTGTGCCTCAAGCGCATATCTGGCTGAGCATGGCGAACCCAGACACCCGCTGGAACTGGCCAAGCACGCCTGCCTGCTGCTGGCCGAGATGCCCGGCGACAATAGCTGGACGTTACGCAAGGGCGAGGAGGAAGTCAGCGTGGCAGTAACAGGGCCTTATGCCTGCAATCACAGCGAAGTCAGGCTGGAGGCCATGCTGGACGGGATGGGCATTACCTGCCTGCCATCCTTTATTGCGCATGAAGCGCTGCAATCCGGCGCCGCGCAGGCCATCTTGCCGCAATGGGCGTTTAGCGGCCCGTATCAGGGCACGGTCTGGCTGATGAATTTACCCAACCGGCGGCTGCCACCCAAATGCCGTGTTTTTATCGACTACCTGACAAACGCCCTCGCCTGAGCTCTCATACCATGGCGCCAGCAGACGCCAGCCGCTGGCAAGGCGGGTTTCCAGATGCTGCCAGAAAGTTTCGGCCGCGGCGGCCAGACGGCCTTGCTGACGATACAGCCGTACCTGATACGGCACATGCAGGCATTCCGGTGCGACGGGGCACAGCGTGCCGGCAGCAAGCTGGGGACGAATCAGCGCATCCGGCAACCAGGCCACCCCCTCGCCGCGCAGCGCCATCTCGGCCAGCAGCTGGCACATCGAGGTTTCGAATACCGGGCACAGGCTGAGCGCCGCATCGACATTGTGCCGGTGCAACAAGCGGGCACTATAGGCATCGGCGCTGTAGCGCAGATAGGGAACCTGTTCTTCACGGGGATTGAAAGCCGCCTGGCCATCGGCACCGGGCGCCGACACCAGCAGAAAATCGCCGCCCCCCAGCAACAGGCTGCGATAAGGCGGCTTGAGCAATGCCAGCACATCAAAGGCCAGCACGAAATCACAACGCCCCTCGGTCAGCGCGGCCTCGGCTTCATCCACCCGCATGATATCGACGGCAAAACCGTCACCGGACGGTGCCGCATCCGGCGGAGAAATCAAATCCAGCAGCAGGGGTGAAGCCAGTGCATGCGGCGAGGCGATACGGATGGGGTGAAACAGGGCAGGATCGGCCCCGTTCAGTGCATCCAGCCCCTGCTCCAGCTGCATCACCAGCGAGCGCGCCAGGCTGTGAAACTGCCGGCCGGCAGCCGTCAGGCTGATTGGCGTCGTTGTGCGATCGACCAGTTGCTGCCCGACGGCCTGCTCCAGCGCCTGGATATGGCGGCCAAAGGCCGGCTGGGTAATATGACGCAGGGCAGCCGCACGCGAAAAATGCCGTACCTCGGCCAGTACCAGAAAATCCTGCAGCCATTTGGTTTCCATGCACCCGCTCCCGATAACAAGGGCGTGAGTGTAAGCAGATTCAGCCAATAAAGCACCGTTGACAAAACGGCGTAAAAGACAGAAGCCATGCTGGCTTCCGGCTACTCCCGGGCAGGCATGGCTTCAACTGGCAAGGGCCGCGCGTGGCGCGCGGTACGCGGTTTAACGCGGAATGATAGGCGCGATACTCAAGGGATGCTTCTTGATCGCCTTGGCCGCTTTCTTTTCTTTGGCGGTCATCGCCGCCGGCTTTTTGGCTTCCTTGGTGCTCTGTCTGATCTTGCCCATGATGCTGCTCCTTATAAGCGCCCACAAATGCAGGTGCTGACCGAGTATAGGCTGATGGGACAGGATCAGCCGGATAAGGCACCATAAAGCTGCGGGCCAAACAAGGCTTTGCTCAGACCGCCACGCTGCTTGCCATTACGCTAAAACCAGTTTTTGACATAGCGCAAAAGAAACCTACACTGAAATGAAATATTTCTAAAACAGCTTTCAAAATCGAGCCCCATCCAGAGGGGGTCTGAACATGTCTGTCGCCGTCCCTTTCACCATGATCTCTCTGGACAACCGCATCGTCATCGGCCTGAACCAGTTCATGCACAGATGGCCACAGCTCGACAGCCTGCTCGCATGGGCCATGGATGCGGCGATTATCAAGTTCCTGCCTATGGTGCTGGTGATTTGCTGGCTCTGGTTCTCGGACACTCCCGAGCAGTTGCCAAGACGAAATATTCTGCTCACAGGCCTGCTAACCAGCCTTGCCACACTATTCATCGCAAGGTTCATGGCCTTGCTGTTGCCCTTCCGGGCCCGGCCATACACCAACCCCGACCTGCATTTTGTAACGATAACGGAAGGTGCGTTGCGCACCTGGAGTTCGTTCCCGAGTGACCATGCCGTGCTGGCTTTTGCCTTGGCCACCACGATCTACCGCATTTCCCCTAGGCTGGGCACCTGGGCCTTCCTGCACGCGACCGTGTTTATCTGCCTGCCGCGACTGTATCTGGGCATGCATTATCCGTCCGACCTCGCGGTCGGTGCCCTGATCGGGGTGTTGCTGGTATTGCTCACCATCAGGATTCCAGCCAGCAAAGCTGCAAGCGGTGCGCTATTAAAAATAGAACGCCACTGGCCACAATGGTTTTACGCGACAGGGTTTTTAATACTGTTCGAAATTTCGGAAATGTTTGACAGCCTGCGTCAGGTTGCTGGTTCGATATTCCACATGCTGAGACAGTAACTATTGCAGGCCATAACACGCATCAAATACCAATATAAAATTTTCGGTATATATATATATATATATATGAACAAAACACTATCTATTTCGGTAATCGTGACGGCCTACAACGTAGCGCAATACATCGGCCGCTGCATCCAGTCCATTCTGGAGCAAGATTTATCCGACTTTGAGCTCATCATAATCAACGATGGCTCCACGGATGATACACGACACATTATACAAAAACATGCAGGGACTGACTCACGCACAAAAATAATCACGCAGGAAAATAGCGGCGTATCAAACGCCAGAAACAGAGGCATTCGCCTGGCGCAAGGCGACTATATATTGCATATAGATGGAGATGATTGGCTAGACAAAAATGCATTAAAAAAACTACAAGAAATAGCCATCCAATTTAAGCCAGACATAATCGTTACCGACTTTTATATGAACTATCCGGATGGAAAAGAATTTTATATATCACAAACAATATGCACATCCACCGAACAACGATTTCGCGATGTGTTATCACTACAATGCGATACCCTACCACCCACGCGCCTTTACCGCCGAAACCTGCTCATACAACACGGGATCAACTACCCAGAATACATACGGAGCGCTGAAGATTTTTGTGTAGACCTGCAAGCGTTTTTTTACGCTGAAAATGTAATAAAAATGGACCATGCATTCTATCATTATTACCAGCGCAATAGCAGCATCAGCCATTCACCTGAAAAATACGCCTACGATATCATTTTGTCTTATCATTTTGCCAAATCATTCCTTAGCAAAAACAATATAGCGCCTGACGAATATGCAGCTGATATCCAGTACTACGAATTTGCCAAGGCATTTACAAGCCTTCTATCCGCCAGAGGAAATGAAGAATGGCATCGTCGCGAATTCGATAAAATTCGCCACAATATAAAGCACTACAAATCCAACCCAAGAATAAACACACTCATCGCCACCATGCCGATAAGAAAAAAAATTCTAATATCGGTCTATAGCTTCAGCTATTTAGCAGGAAGATTTACAAAATTTATATTCAACACAACAAAAAACCATAAATTCAGGAAATCAAAAAACTATCCTGACCAACTACCTCCGTCTTCTAGTTACCGAGTAATGGCAACCGATACAGAAAATAATATATAGGATCATATGGAAAACATCGATATATTGCCATTTATTCCATTCAAAAACCCAAACTTTACACTGAAAGCAGATAATAGCCTGCATGATTTTTTCTCTCGTGTGCAAGCAAAATTCACGGAAGAAGAAGCCCGTGTCTGGCAGGCCATCGATGGTCAAACGGATAATGCCAGCCTTGAAGCCCGTCACCCCGGAGCACTCGCCTGCATCCAGCGCTTTCATGCACAAGGCTGGTGCGAATGTGTCGAGCCACACTTTCCCCAAACACGCCGCACGGTGCTGGTGATTGAGCCGCATATGGATGATGCCGCCTTCAGCGTAGGCGGCCTGATGTGGTCAAGACGGATGCATTGCCGCTTTACCGTTTTGTCCATGGTGGGCATCAGCAACTACACAGCGGGACTGGGCTTTACCCCACCGCAACTGAATGGCAAGAACGAAGTCACCGCCTTACGCAAGGCGGAGTCCGCCCTGATGGCCCGCTGTATTGGTGGCAGGCATGAAACACTGTCGATGGCGGATTCGCCCCTACGCTATCCAAATGCCCTCCATCACGATACTTGGCCCCCTGACTGGTTTACCCTCCATGCTCAGGCCATTTCGGCTCTCATCAGCCATCGTGCCGGCCAAAACGAATTCACTCAACTGGAGGGACTTATCGAAGCGGCACTGGACAGGTTCAGCTTTGCAGAGCTTTGGTTGCCACTGGGACTGGGGGGGCATAGCGACCACGAATTGACGCGAGACGTCTGGCTACAGGTGCTGCAACGCAAGCACCTGCAATGCACCGTCTATTTATACAACGATGTACCTTACGTCAACCGTGCTGCCGCACATCAAACCCAGATACTGGCCGCACTGAACCGGCAGCATGGCAAAACCGTCAGCGACACATATGCCATTGATGAGGCGATGGCGGGCAAGCTCCGCTTAAGCGCCATTTATCGCACGCAATTCCAGCCCGAAGAAATATGGCCACAGATCACACAAGCGGCTACTGACCGTACATCAGCCCTACCCCGTTTTCAGGAAACCCTGCACCAACTCATACGACTTCCTACTCCGCTTGACTGCAACCAGTTTTATTCGCGTAAGCATATTGTCGAAAGATTAGGAAACCGGCTTGAGCGATGGATACCCCCGCACCGGACAACAAAGCGGATCCGGCTTTTTGTCAGCATGCCATTTGGCCACTGGGCCGACGATATCAAACAGATCATGCAGGCGTTCCCCAAAGCCAGACTCGAAATTCAGCTTGTCTCCGACGCCAGCATCGAAGCCCAAGGTTATCAACATCCGAGGGCACACCTTATCCCTTGCAACAGCAAACTCCGCTTCGCCCTGAGCCTGCTTGCCGCCTTACTCAGCCCATGGCGAGGACCGGTACTGCTCATCGGCTCTGAACAGGTCAGCCGGATCACGCAATCAGGTCTGGCGGGCAGACTGTTGCAACACTCGCATTTCTTCGCGGCAGCGACGGCAAGCGATCTTGTTATCGCCTTGCTTGACCAGCAGCCGCGTTCAAGCACCGGACAGGCGGCGGCCATTTAGTCCGCCATCTCGGCCGACTCGACCACCCTCACCCCGGGTTTGGCTGCCAGCGCCGCAGCCAGCATGGCCGCTGCGACCTTGTCCACAGGGATGGCACGCCATTTTTTCGGCACGAAGCAAGCCAGATGCCGGTTCAGCCACAGGCCGATCTCTTCTGCCCGGCGTTGCTGCGGCCGCGGCCCGGCATCCAGCAGCGAGGGGCGCACGATGGTAAGCGAAGCAAAACCCAGCGCCCTCACGTCGCGTTCGGTCTCGCCCTTGGTCTTGAGATACAAGCCGTATGATTTTTCATCTGCGCCCAGTGAGGAATTGAGCACGAACGCAGGCGTTCCAGCGGCATAAGCCAAGCGCGCCGCCGCCAGCACATAATCGTGATCGACCCGGTAAAAGGCGGCAGCGGAACCGGCCTGCTTGCGTGTTGTTCCCAGCGCGCACAGGGCGGCATCGGCCTGCCACCATGGGGCGCTATCCGGCAAGGCGGCAAAATCAACGAGAGGATTATCCAGATGAGGATGCGGTGGTAACGCTCGCCGCGTCGGGGCAACCACACGGACAATACCGGGGTGAGCCAAGGCCTGCGCCAGCATCTGCTGGCCGACGGCGCCGCTGGCTCCCAGAATCAGAACAGTTTGCACAAAGGATCTTTCTGCAGACATCAGGACGGCCGTTTAAACGCCGTATCTTTAACTTATCAGACAAAAACTGCTTGACCCGCTACACACAAGCCGGTATAAACGCCGCAAGCAAGATTTCAAGCAGCAGACTCCAGCAGTTCATCATAGTCCCCCTTTTCTAGCGGCACTTCATTGTATTCCCGGTCTTCCTTGATGTTTACGTCCGGCAGCTTTGTCTGCACGACGCGCTTCCATTTTTTATAAATACTATCCTGCTTTACACAATTCAGGCCCGACTCTGGCCTTCTGCTATCGGTTGAATACCACACATTGACACTATTGGCAGTCACAGATAATCGGCAAATCCGGCATAAGCCGGATGGCAGGAAATCCGACAAGAAAGAAAATATTATTATGATGATGAAAATCAGCGAACTGAAAGCCGGCTTCCGGATCAGCGAACACAAAGATAATGGCGATATCCAGCACTTCGAAGTGGTAAATGTCCAGCCCGCTGGCCGCCGGGTCGAAGTAACCTTCCGCTCGCATAGCGGCATGGAGAGCGCGCTATACCCGGCTGATGCCTACCTCAGCGCATACTAATCAAATCAGAGGTCCAAATGAAATCTGCCTGCCATAAGGCAAGCAGATTTCCTGACCAAGCCGGCCCGACCTGCTCTATTCAGGGCGGCAATGTTTTCCGGTAAAAAACTTAAGGCAGCGCTTCAACCTGCCTGATCAACTCGATCTCGCATAAGCACCAGTCGCTTCCCCGCTCCTGCACTTTGCCCAGTGCCACCAAAAAATGCTTGCCACGCGCAGTCATATAAAACTGCTTTCCCAGCGAATACGAAGATATGGCAAGCACCATCGCATTTATCTTGCGCCCCTCACGAATACAAGGCACAAACAGAGCCGTCTCCCCGCCCAACCACATTCGCTCAGCCGGTAACTCGGGCATTCCCCCACCCTCCGGCCGGAGAGAAGCGGCAACCGGACGTTCTGACAGGATTTCTACCCCAAGATATATTTTTTCGGCGGTCGGCCGGTTGATCCGGCGCATGATACCCAGGCTCCATGAAGCCTCGCTTCCACTGCGAAAACCAAGTAAACCACCAATAGAAACCCACTCATTGCCTATAGTGGCCAGAGAAACGCCTAAGCCGCTTGTACTTTGATTGTCAACGAGACACTGTGGCAGGACTTCTTTCGCCTCTGCACCTTCCCGGCTAACCGATGCAGAAGGTCTGCTGCGGCTGGTAACAAAACCATAAATCCGGATCTCAGCCATCTCGTCGGAAGACGAAGCCGTTTCGCTGGCATGTTTTTTCTCGTCGGGTTCGCGTACCAGTTTATGCAACAAGGGCAGGCGGTAAGCGAGCTCCAGCATTTTCCCGGTGACCGGCAAACGCTCGGCACGCTCAAAACGATAAGGCTGTGATGCCCACTCACGCTGCAAATAGCGCAATAAAGCCGCATCCAGACCGGGTTCCCGCAGAGATTTAAGCACCTCCGGCATCCGGCTGCTATCGAGCATAATCAGCCAGGTATTGACCTGCTCAATCAGCGCAGAAGTTCCCCAGTAACGCATTGTCGGAACATTGGGTATAGAAGGACGGGCAGGCGGCAAGCCTACGGCAAGATTCACGCAAAAACTAAGCTCGCCCGTATTTTCGGCAACCAGACTGACATAACTGCTTAAGCGCTGTGCCAGCATATAGGCCATATTGATCTGCCGAGGCTGCAAATTTCCACTACCAAGCAAGGATACCAACAACAGCACCAGGTATTGATCCTGAACTGTCGTCCCAGTCTCTTGACCGAATAGCAAGACTGGCGCAATAGCCATGCCACGCGTCTCTGCCAGCCGGTATAGCTGATGCACATTTGTCCAGAACACCTTGTCCGGCGAGAAATGGCGAAAATACAGCCACAAAGCATGCTCTGCCTGATAATGCATCATGCACGCCATAGCCTCCGGCAATAATGCCCGAATGCCTTCATCGTCCTTCATCTCAATGACGAGAAAACGCTGATAAGCGGTACAAAACAGCTGGCTATAGCGCAACATCTGATTGCGCAGTTGTGACTCCATCACTTTGGGCATGCGGGCACTCATCAAATACTGAGTGCGCAACTGTGATTGCAAGGGCTGGGACAAACGGTTCAATACCAGCAGAGCCTCCAAGGTGTCGGCATCATGCTGGTGAGCCTGCCCAGCCTCATTGAAGCGCGCCAGTTCATCACACAATATTTCATGCGCAGCAGCACCATGCTCATCGAGTTGCTGCTGCAACCACTGTGCGGCATTTTTCCCATCGGAAAAGGGACCTGCCGGGTTTTTCTTGCCGGCACCAAAAGAAAGAAAATCAAGCCTGCTCATCACTATGTGCATCTCATTAGTATTGGCATGGTAGCTTTGGCCGCAACACAACCCGACCCTGAATGCTTTTCAAGTATACCCCGTCACACTCTTTGCAATAGAACATTCATCAGTAAAAAAGCCGCGAACAAATCGCGGCTTTTTCTGAACTCAAAGCACAGATCAGATAGCCAGATCTGCCAGCGTCTTTCCTGCTGCCAGCAACTCGACGACCCATACCGGCTTGCGGCCACGACCTGTCCAGGTCATATCAGGGTGGTCAGGATGGCAATATTTGGCCTCAACTGGCTTGCGTACGCTGACCGACTTGCTCAGTACTTCTTCGACACTTAGTCCATAAGTGCGGGCGATTTCTAGAATTTGCTTGCGTGCCTTGGACTTCTCTTCTTGCTCGCGCTTGGCAATCTCCGACTCAACATCGGATTTCAGCTGGAGAAGTTCAGGGTAAGACAGTGTTTCGATTTGCATGGTGAGCGCCTATTGTTTATTTGTAGCTTTTACAAGTTAGCTATTTTTACTTATTACGTCAACAATACTGACAGCCGGTTAGCTGCCATATATTTAAATAATATCAGGAACGACATAAGGCAAGGTCAAACAATGCAACAACGCTGAATTACGCCCAGCGCAAACCTTATTATCCCAAGCGGAGATCAGCATCACAACCAATGCCTCCTGCTTGCCACTTTCCAGCGTCGCAACAGCCGCCACTACCCCCAGCGAATGCTCAGCATCCCCTAGCGCAAACACCTCGTCCCCTACCAGTAATCCACCTTCATCGGCTTCAACCCGGTATAAACGGCGTTTGGTCTTGCCTAAATATTGCATGCGGGCAACGATTTCCTGCCCTGGATAACAGCCTTTACGAAAGTTGATCGCTGAAACAAGTTCCATATTAGCCATTTGCGGCACAAATGCCTCCTGAGTTGCCGCAACGACCCAGGCAAAACCGGATCGGACAAAGGCTAAATTAACGATATCATGCCCACCCAGTGCGCAATAAGACATTAGCTTTTGCCATTGCATCGAAACATCATCCGACTCAAGCACCAGCAAATAAGATGGAAACGGCAGGGTCACGACCACACCGCCATTCACAGCATGCAGCCTCATCTCATCAGAGCCGACAGAAAAACCGGCGCCAGCGAGCGCATCGGCAGCCAATGGGCCTGATAACAAAGCTGGCATGCAATCGGCCAGCTCAATACTCACCTTGGAGCGCATCACAAACATGCGCAGCCTTTTTATAATGGCAGCAGACAGATCCAGCGGCAGCAATAAGCGATATGCCCCCTTATCCTTCCACATCAGAAAATTGGCCAGCATTCTCCCTTTTGCCGTTGAGTAAGTCGTGAACTGTACATTCGCTCCATTCAACTCGCGCACATCATTCGACAGCTGCCCCTGCAGGAAGGCTTCGGCATCTTCACCGGATACATTCAACACGGCAAAATCAGCCAGCGGCGCAAACACAGCCCCTTGTGACAGCCCCTGCCAGGCGGCTGTCGTATCGGCCACCGCCAGCGTGCCCTCCTCGTTGAACACCGCACCATTTTGCGCCAGCCACTGTTTTACCATTGCGTTCATATCATTTACCGTGCTGTTGGCAAGCCCCCTCTTTATAGAGGCTCAATGACTGGTAATTTAGGACAAACTCGGAAATTTCAATCCGCCAAATGCATGCATCACGACAGTCCGGCCAAACAAATTCGCCCGTGGGGTTGACGCCAAAAAACGACCAAGGTATAGTTCGTGCCTCAGCAATTCCCTGATAGCTCAGTTGGTAGAGCGACGGACTGTTAATCCGCAGGTCGCAGGTTCGAGCCCTGCTCGGGGAGCCAGAATTAAAAAAAGCCGGACGATAAAACGTTCGGCTTTTTTCATGCCTGCACCAGACTTCCAGATCCACCCACAAACACAAGCCCCCCCTGCATATCCATTTACACCATGCACGCCTTGATGCAGCAAAAAAATAGCATGTAACAAAAAAATTGATTACCCTTAGTACTAAGATGTCATCTCCCCCCTGTATCATAAAGAGGTCGCGGCATGTCCATTTTGAAAGAGTTTCGTGATTTTGCCGTACGTGGCAATGTATTAGACCTTGCGATTGCAGTGGTTATTGGTGGCGCGTTCGGCACCATTGTTAAATCGCTAGTTGACGACATCATCATGCCGCCAATCGGCATCTTGCTGGGCAATATCGATTTTTCCAATTTGTTTCTCGTCCTCAAGCAAGGCAGCAAACTGGCAGGCCCTTATGTTTCGCTTGCTGCAGCCAAAGATGCCGGAGCCGTCACACTCAATGTCGGCCTGTTCATTAATGCAATGGTCAGCTTTACCATTGTCGCCTTTGCCATTTTTATGCTGGTCAAAGTCGTCAACCGCCTGAAACGTGAAGAAGTTCAGGCTGAAGCACCCGCAACCACGCAAGACTGCCCTTATTGCCTGAGCAGTATTCCTTTAAAAGCCAGTCGCTGCCCGCACTGCACGTCCCAACTGGGCTAAATCCGGACAACGGCAGCTTGATAGCACGATTAAATTGCTTTATCATGCGCCGACTCTGGGGGAGTAGCCTCGGTGCGGGACAGCACCGGTGCATGTCAACACACTTGGCTTAACAGCCATGGCATGTGCGACCTGAGAAGGTTTGGCAAGACCCATGACGTACCGCGCGCCCGTTCAGGGGCTGCCGCGCGGCTGCGTCATGGCTTGTCTGCAGCCCCTTAGGATCTCTCATGGAAGCTCTGTTTTTCTCCACCGGCATCGTGGCGCTTGCCGAAATCGGCGACAAGACCCAACTGCTGGCACTCTTGATCGCTGCCCGCTACAAAAAACCAATCCCCATTATTCTCGGTATTTTTGTTGCTACCATCCTCAACCATGCAGGTGCCGCCGCATTAGGCACATGGATTACCGGCTTCTTCGGGGCCGACACCTTGCGCTGGATACTGGGCGGCTCATTCATTGCCATGGCGGTCTGGATGCTGATTCCAGACAAACTGGATGACGACACCAAACTGCTGGATCGTTTTGGTGTATTCGGCGCAACACTCATCGCTTTCTTTCTCGCCGAAATGGGCGACAAAACCCAAATTGCCACCGTTGCGCTAAGCGCCCGCTATCACGACCTGTTTATGGTCGTTGTCGGAACGACGCTGGGCATGATGATAGCCAATGTCCCCGCTGTATTACTGGGTGAAGTGGCGGCGCGCAAGCTCCCCAAGCATATCGTCCACCGCGTAGCGGCCAGCCTGTTTGCCGTGCTTGGCATCGTCACACTGGCAATCTGATAAAAAGAGCGGCACTGCATCTTTGCATGTGCCGCTCTTTTTCAATACCCCGCAATCTTCGCCAGCGCCGTTTTCTACTTCAATAGCTGCTGCGGATCAAAACCCAGGCGCAACGCCCCCCAATGCCGCCCATTCAATTGCACAGGCAAGGCTATCTCGGACAAAATCTCACCGGTATCGCGCGCATAAGTTTGCAGCAACATCGATTGCGTATTGCGGGCAGAGCGAATACCAACCGGGTCATTGAATAAACGCTTATCGCGGCTATACAGCAAATCCCTGGCCGCATCGCCGGTTGGCGCTTTGGAATAAAACGAGTTATGCGTAGGCGCATAACCATTGCCATCTACCAGCACGCTATAGATCACGCCCTGATTGCTGCGCACGATCTGATCCAGCAACGGCTGTATATCCGCCTCGACAGCACCATCATATGAGGTATGGTATTTAGGGGGCGAAGAGCCAGCCACCGGCACATAATGGCTGTCACTCACATTCAAGCCCTGACTACGCCAGAGCTCCAGCATATCCTGCAAACGATTACGCAAGCCTTTACTCTGCTGGCTGATATGATCCAGCGCGCCCTCTCCCAAGACAAAACGCGACACCAGTTCCTGAATCTCCTCCGCCTCTCCCGACAACTGGCGGGACACATCGCTTGACTGTTTAAGCTGAGCACTGACCTGCTGGCTTAGCTCATTGACCACCTGCACATTCTGATTGACTTGCTGGTTGCTGACAGCAAAGCACTCCATGGTCGCGGCAATGCCGGATAAACCGCTGGCTGCACGCTCAAAATCGACAACCATCTTGCCGAAATGCTCCGATGCCTTACCTACTACAAGCAAGGCGGCCCCGGTATCCCGGCAGATCTGTCCGGTTTCGTCCTCGGTCTCACCGACCCGCTGCAGCATACCGTCGATATTGCCGGAAATTTCATCGGTTGCAAGCTTGACCTTTTCCGCCAGTTTGCGCACTTCATCTGCCACCACGGCAAAGCCGCGTCCGCTCTCTCCTGCACGAGCAGCTTCGATTGCCGCATTTAACGCCAGTAAATTGGTCTGATCGGAAACATCCTTAATCAGCCCGACAATATCCTTGATGCTGACCGAACGCTGACTCAGGTCAGTCACGGTCTGATTAAAACGCTCAACCTTGCTACTGATCGCCCCTATCGTTGCCGCAACGGCACATAACTCGGCGTAAGACTCGCGCGCAACCTGCAGGTTATCGCTGGTACTGGCCGAAATATGTTGCGTTTCGCCAGAAACCTGATGAATGCCATCCGATGTCTTTTCACTGACCGCTCTCACTTCGGCTGTCAGCGCATCCTGACGCTTGGCTACCGCCAGAGAGTCCGCCATATTGATACGGGAGCGCACCGAATCTATCGCGATATGTATCGTCTTTTGCTGCACCTTTCCGATGATTTCACGCATTTTCCGCAAAAACTGGTTATGCGCCTCGGACAGATCACGGATTTCGTCATAGGTCGACGCAGGGATTTCCCCGGAAAGATCACCCTCTCCTGCACCTATATCACGAAGAATATGGATGATCGTCTTGAGCGGCCGGACAATCAGATAACGCAGATACCAGACCATAAAGCCGATAAAAACAAAACATAAGCCCCAGAGTCCCAGCGACCACCACAAGGTCCACCCCAGAACGGCATTGATTTCCAGCATTGTCGCAGCAGGAATGCCGGCAGCAGAAAGCAACTGCCGGATATCTTCAAGTGCAAAGTAAACGTATACCACCAGACCGAGCTGCAGCAGGCTGATGAAGAAAAAACTACATAATTTTCGACCGAGGGAGAACCAGAATGTACGTTCTATCAAGGTATAAACCCGCCAAAAATATGCCATTTCTTCTCCCTTTTATTTTATTAAACCTATTGATTTAGCTAGCCATTCTATATAAAAGAAATGAGTACGGCATTATATTTTCACGGTCGTTCACCCATCTTCGCTGCCGGCACATCCACCACTCGCGCCCGGCAAAAACCGGCAGGCTATCTATCTGCAAAAACGCTTCACAACAACTAAAGGCAGGCACAGCACCACACGCTATGCACTTAGCCCCAGCGCCACTGCAACAAGAGCTTGACCGACTCGAAACCCCAAAACCCTGCCAAGCCTAATACGCATACGCCCAGCCAGCCGGCGAGCGAGGGCGCAACAAAACCAAAGGGACTGGCTAGCGCAGGAATCAGGCAGATGGCCAATAGCGCAGTCAAACTCGCCGACAATACCCAGTACGTCACCGGGCTAAGCCCGGCAAAAGCCTGCATCCACTGCGGCCCGGATGAGCGGCTGCTGAAAATCAGCACCGAATTGAGCAGCAGCAAAGCGGCAAACGCCAAGGTGCGCGCCTCGTCCACCGCCGTGGCTTGCGCGAGCAATACCCCATATAAAGCAATCACCATCAGCGTCGCCAAGCCCCCAAGACTCAGGCTCAGCACCAACTGGCGCGAAGACAGTAATGGATCGCCCTGACGGCGCGGCGCTTGCGCCATCAAATGCGGGCTGCCTTTGTCGGCTTCAAACACCACGGAACAGGCCGGGTCTATCACCAACTCCAAAAAAGCAATGTGCAAAGGCGCCAGCACCAGCGGCATGCCCAGCAACACCGGCACAATGGATAAGCCGATAATGGGGATATGCACGGCCAGGGTATAAATCATCGCCTGGCGTAAATTGCTGAAAATGCGCCGCCCGAGGCGAATGGCGCCAACAATGGCGGCAAAGTCGTCATCCAGCAACACAAGCGCAGCTGCCTCACGCGCCACATCGGTGCCGCGCTTGCCCATGGCAATGCCGATATGTGCCGCCTTGAGCGCCGGTGCATCATTAACCCCGTCCCCGGTCATGGCGACCAGCTCGCCTTGTGCCTGCAAAGCCTGAACCAGCAGCAGCTTTTGCTGCGGCGTCACCCGGGCAAATACATCGACTTCGGCAAGTTCGGCATGCAGACGCGCCGCCGGCAAAGCCTGCAATTCGCTGCCGGTCAGTATGCGCCCGGCGGGCAAGCCGGCCTGCAAGGCAATTGCGCGCGCGGTACGCGGATGGTCTCCCGTCATCATCAGCACACGGATACCCGCCTGATGGCATTGCGCGACCGCAACAGGCACTTCGGCGCGCAGCGGATCCGCCAGGCCGATCAGGCCGACAAATTCAAAATCGAAATCATGTTGCCCCGCCGGCCACGCCTGGCCATCGTAGCGGGCACATGCCACACCCAAAACCCGCAAGCCACGGTCAGCCAGTTGCGCCGCCTGCGCCAGCACCTTATCCAGCATGGCCGGCGGCAAATGGCACAGATCGGCAATCGCCTCGGGTGCGCCCTTGCTGGCGACGGTATCGGCACTGCACTCGCGGCTTTGCCACAGGTGCGACATCGCCATTAATTCGGGGGAGAGTTCATACTCGTGCGCCAGACGCCAATCGGGATGCAGATGCTCGGTGCCGGCCAGACAGGTATTGGCCAAGGCATGAAATGCCCGCTCCATCGGGTCGTGCGGCTCGGTTTCGCTTGCCAGGACGGCATACTCCAGCAAAGGATGAAAACTTTCCGGCAGATCGGCCAAGGCCGCGGCATCAGGCACATCCAGCCATTCATCGCCCACAACCAGCGCCGCCACGGCCATGCGGTTTTGCGTCAGCGTGCCGGTTTTATCCACGCACAAAACGGTCGCACAGCCCAGCGCCTCGATCGCGGACAGGCGTCGCGTCAGCACACGTGCCACCACCAGACGCCGCGCGCCCAAGGCCAGAAACACGATCATAATGACCGGAAACTCCTGCGGCAAAATCCCCATGGCCAGCGTAATCCCGGCCAGCAATCCTTCCAGATAGCCACCGCGCAGCCAGATAAACAGCAGCGTCAAGACCAGACACAGGCCCACGCCTATCAGCGCCAGGCGCCGGGTCAAAGCGGCAATTTCACCCTGCAAGGGCGAGCGCGAGGCGCTGTCTATACCTTGCAAGGACTTGCCGATACGGCCAAGTTCGGTAGCCGGCCCAGTGGCGTACACCTCGATGAGTGCCTGCCCCGAGCTTAATAAAGTGCCGGCAAAAACCTGCGCGTCGCTGCCCTGACCCGCCGCATGCTTGAATACGGTCAGCGATTCGCCGCTAAGCAAAGACTCGTCCAGTGCCAGTTCGTGCGACTCAAGAATGCGCGCATCAGCCGGCACGCGGTCACCCTCGCTTAACATCAACAAGTCGCCCGGCACGACTTCGCGCCCGGGAATGCGTAGCGGTACCCCGTCACGCAGCGCCAGTGCCCGCGGACTGGATAAATCGCGCAGTGCGGCCAGCGCGTGTTCGGTACGCCGCTCCTGCACCACGGTCACGGCAATAATCACGCAGACAAAGCCCAGCAGGATCAGCGCCTCATGCCGGTCGCCGGTCAGAAAATAGAGACCGCCTGCCGCCAAAAGCAGCAAGAACATAGGCTCGCAGGCAACTTCCCGCACGATATGCAACAAGGTCCGACGCTGGTCGGTAGCCAACTCGTTGTAGCCATAGCGCTGCAGCAAGGCTGCGGCCTTGGCCGAACTTAAACCGCGATCTGGCATGGGTGCAGGCATGGCGTCATCATCCGTAACTCAAGAACACCACAATAGCACCGCCTTCTTGAGCGTCAGGCAAGAAAAACCCGCCAGCCCCTTATCGGGGGTGGCGGGCAAGCGCACGCAGGCGTGACAATCAGGCCTTCAGTTCAGCGACCAGATCGATATATTTCTGCATGGCTTCGTCGGCGCTCAGGCCCTTGAATTTTTCCCATGCATCGAATTTGGCACGGGCAACAAAATCCATCATTCCCGGACGCTCGCCAGTTACGTCACCGCTCGTCGCTTGCTTGAACAAGGAATACAGCTGCAGCATGGCTGCGTTATCCGGGCGCTCGGCCAGGGAGGTAACGTCTTGCTGGGCTTGGGCGAACAGGGTCTGCAAATCGGACATGATAGTTCCTCGTAGTGTTTGCGCTCGTACTTGACGCAGTGGTTAGCAACAACAGCCGCTCTATGAAGGCTTGCTGCCATCTTACCCGAATCTTTGGCCTTACAGCATCTTATTAATGACAATACGCTTGTAGTGCCGCACCGCACGCCCTTGCTGCATACCCGGCTCAAAACGCGCCAGGGAAAATGCCGCGCGCGCGATATCGTCCAGCACCCCAGGCGGCTCGGAGCGCACAATATCCACCCCATCCACCTCGCCTCGCTCATTAACGTAAACCCTGATCTCGGCCTCGGCCATCTCTCCCGAGCCTGCGCCCTCTTCATCCGGTTCAGGCAGCAGGATTTCTTCCAGCGGCAAGGAAGGGCCATCCAGTAGACGGGCCGGCACATAAACATTCCAGCCCAGCATCTGGCTCTCATCCCCGGCTTGCGGCAAGAGGCCAAATACGGTGTCCGCTGGCGCTGCCATCTCCACATCAATCGGCAAGGCGGCAAGCTCAGGCAACGGGGCACTCACCATCTCGGCCGGGGCCGGCATCGGCATGGAGTTCGCCACCAATGCTGGGGCCTGCGAAATGGACGCTGATGACAGTACGGGCTTGGCCTCTGGCGCAGGCAAAGCAGGAATGGGCGCAAGCAAGGGCTTGGCAGGGCTGGCGACGGGAGCGAGCAAGCCGACCTGCAAGGGCCTGCCCACGGACGGAGGGGCAGGCGTGTACGCCAAAAGCAAAACGGCCAGATGCAGCAGCACCGACAAACCCAGTGCCAACGGCAATCCGGCCGTTTTCCAAGACATGGCGGCTTACTTCTTGGCCGACAGGCGTTTTTCGATTTCGGCGACAGGAATCGCGCCGGGCACCAGATCACCATTGGCGAAAATCAGCGCCGGCGTACCGGAAATGCCAAACTTTTCAGCAAGGGCAGCGACCTCGGCAAGCGGCGCGTCGCAATTGACCTTATCCGGCAAGGCCTTGCCTTCACGCATAAAACCAGCCCAGGTCTTGGCCGGGTTTTCGCTACACCAGATGGCGCGCGACTTGCGCTCGGCATCCGGATGCAATTGCGCCAGCGGCAGCAAGAAGGTGTAAACCGTTACATTATCCAGCTTGGCGATGCTCTCACGTTCCAGCTGTTTGCAAAACGGGCAATCCGGATCGGAGAACACCACCAGCTGGCGGCTGCCGTTGCCGCGCACATCCTTGATCGCCTTGTTCAGCGGCAATTTGCTGACATCAATGCTGACCTTGTTGAGCGTCTCCATACGCGCCTCGGTCAGGCTGTTGCGCGCCTTGGCATCAATCAGGTCACCGACCAGCAAGTAGTCGGCCTTAGCATCGCTATACACCACGCTATAGACATCGCGCCCGCGATTCTGTCCCTTGATCACCACCTCGAACAGATTCTTGACCGGGCTCTCGGCCACGCTGACTACTTCACGGTCGGGAAAGCGCGCCTTGAAGGCCTTTTTCACCGCATCGGGATTATCCGAAGCATTGGTGGCCGAACAAGCCAGCAAGGGAGTCAGCAAAGCCACGACAGGCAACAAGCGAAATACACGTTTCATTCAGTTCAACCTTATCAAACAGTATCAAAAACCGATGGCGCGACGGGCGAGTTCCCGTTTGACCAGCGGCAGTTTATGGGTCAGCGACAGCCCGGCATTACGCAGCCAGCCCAAGAGCGGCTTATCCAGCTGGTGAAACAGGGTAAACAGGCCATCGCAGGTGTGCTGCATGGTACGCACCGCCTCGCGCCGCGATCTTTCATAACGGCGCAGCGTCAGCCACTCTCCGGCATCACCGCCACCAGCCAATAGTTCGGCCAGTACCGCCGCATCCTGAAAGCCCAGGTTGACGCCCTGCCCGGCCAATGGATGCACGGTATGCGCCGCATCGCCCACCAGCGCAACCCGTGGGGCAATGACCGCTTCGGGCTGGATCAGGCGTAGCGGAAAAGCCGCCGCCGGCGCCAGCAATTCAAGCTTGCCCAAGGCATGGCCGCCAGCTGCGGCGACCAGCTCAGCAAGATCGTCCGGCGACAGTGCCAATAGCGCATCCGGGTCCGGGCTCGACCACACCATGGAAATGCGCGCGCCCGCCATCGGTAGCCACGCGAGAATGCTGGTGCCGTCAAACCACTGCCGAGCCACACCCTGATGCGGCTTTTCGCAGGCAAAATTGGCCACCACACCGCTTTGGCCATAGGGCTTGATGGCGGCCTTGATGGCACAGGCTTCGCGCACCCAGGAGTTGGCGCCATCGGCACCGACAATCAGCGCGGCACGGCGCGTGCTGCCATCATCCAGCTGCAAGCTGGCCTCGGACGCATTGCTATGCAAAGCCACAGGGCGCACGCCCGACACCACTTCAATTCCCGCCACTTCAAGCTCGCGCCACAAGGCGGCCAGCAGCCAGCGGTTTTCGGCAATCCAGGCCAAGGCCTCGGCGCCCGCATCGGAGGCGTGAAAGGCGATGCGGCCACCGGCATCTCCGCATACATCCATGGCGCTGATCGTGCCTATCCTGCTGCCATCCGGCCAGGCATTCAGACGCTCTAGAAAGACGCGATTGGCCGGGCTGACCGCATAAATGCGCGCATCCCAGCCCTGCTCCAGTGCCGAAAAGTCAGGCAACCGGCCCTCTATCAACACCACGCGCCGCCCGGCGCGCGTCAGCGCCAGGGCGCTGGCGGCCCCCACCAGACCACCACCGACAATGATCACATCACTGCGTTGTCCGCTCATTTCATACTCCGAAAACCAGATGGCCGGCAAAACGCCGGCGCAAAGGCGGGATGGCATCCAGCGTCATCATCCCGGCACCGCGCAGCGCGCCGGTCAAGGTGGACGAGCCGTCAAACAGCCGGATCAGGCCATGGGTAAAACCAACTACAGCGTGGCTGTCACGCTTGCGCGCGCAGGCATAAGCCGCCAACCCCGCCACTTCGCCCGGATCGGCTGCGCCTTTTAGACTGTCGGCCAGTTGCGCTGCATCGCGCAGCCCCAGATTCAGCCCCTGGGCGGCGACCGGGTGCATGGTTTGCGCCGCATTACCTATCATCACCACGCGACTCGCCGTGACCCGGTTCAACTGGCGCAGTGCCAGCGGAAACAGCGCACGCTCACCTACGCCGACAATCCGCCCTAGGCGTTCGCCAAACGCCTGCTGCAATTCGGCCGCCAGCACCTCAGGCGCAGCACTTTGCAGACGCAAAGCATCGTCGCTTGTGCGCGTCCACACCAGCATATAGCCGCCGGCATGCGGCAATAAGGCCAGCGGCCCCGCATCGGCAAAGCGCTCGAAAGCAACGCCGGCCGGCGCTTCTTCAAATTCAACCTGCGCCAAAAGCGCGCTTTGCACATAGTCGTGCACATGGCGACGGATGCCGGGCAGGGTTTCGGCCAAGCTGCCACCATCGGCCAGCACCAGCAGGCGCGCACTGAGTAGCTCGCCACTATCCAGCGTCACCGTGGCATAGCGCGCCAGCGTGTTGATTTTGCAGACCCGCGACTGCCAGCGCACCGTAACCCCGGCCTCTTCCAGCACCCCGGCCAGCGCGCAGGTCAATGCCGGATAATCGACCACCACGCCCAGATGCGGCAAGGCCAGATCATCGCGGCTGATGCGCGTGCGCCCCATGCGTCCCTGCTGCGAGACATGCACGGTATCAATCATCGACACCGGCACACTGTCTGGAAAAGCACCGACCTCGGCCAACAGCGCGCGACTGGCCCAGGACAGCGCCAGCGCCCGCGCATCGCGCACAGTCTCGCCAGCAGCGCGCGCTTCTATCATCAGCACGCGCCGCCCATCCCGTGCCAGACGCAAGGCGGCGAGTGCGCCCACCGGCCCGGCACCGACCACGATCACATCGGCGTGCGTCATAGCCTCTCCATCAGTGCTTCGATTTCGGCAATCTGCTTGGGCACGCTGTCGGTGTAAACCTCGTGCCCCTTGCGGGTGACCAGCACATCATCCTCGATGCGGATGCCGATATTGTGTAGCGCAAGCGGAATATCATCGGCCGCGCGGATATACAGCCCCGGCTCGACCGTGGTACACATGCCCTCTTCCAGCGTGCGCCATTGCCCGTCCAGCTTGCGCGCACCCACATCATGCACATCCAGCCCGATAAAGTGGCCGATGCCGTGCATGTAAAAGCGCCGGTAGGCACCGGACTCGATCACCCCGTCCACGCTACCCGTGAGCAAGCCCAGATCGATCAGCCCTTGCGCCAGCACCGCGAGTGCCGCATCGCCCGGCACATTCAGCCGCACACCGGGCCGGATGCTGGCAATGGCCGCAAGCTGGGCCGCAAGCACGATTTCGTAGACATCGCGCTGCGCACCGCTAAAGCGGCCATTGACCGGAAAGGTGCGCGTGATATCGCCGGCGTAAGCGGAGAACTCGCAACCGGCATCGATCAGCAGCAGCGCACCATCATCCAGCCGGCTGTGATTGCCGACGTAATGCAAGGTACAGGCATTGGCGCCAGCGGCGACGATGCTTTCATACGCCGGCTGTCGTGCGCCGTTGCGGCAGAAAACGGCCAGCAGCTCGGCCTCGACCTGATACTCGTATAGCCCGGGGCGCGTGGCACGCATCGCAGCGATATGCCCATCCGCGGAAATGCGCCCGGCGTGACGCAAGGCAGCGATTTCGAAGTCATCCTTGATCAGGCGCATTTCATCCAGCAAGGCCAAAATATCACCAAAACGGGCTGGCGGCATGTCAGCGCTGCGAGCGCGCGCACGCACAACCTCCAGCGCCTTCGCGATGCGCGCATCAAAGCCGGCCTGACGCCCCAAGGGCCAATACAAGCAGCTTTGTCCGGACAGAATATCGGGCAGGCGCTGATCCAGTTCGCTAATCGGATAGGCTTCGTCAAAGCCGAAGGCTTCGCACGCGGCAGAAGGCCCGTAACGGTGTCCGTTCCAGATTTCATTGGCCTCGTCTTTGTCGCGACAAAACAAAATGGTGCGCCCGGCGCGGCCATCCAGCACCAGCACCGCCTCCGGCTCGGTAAAGCCGGTCAGGTACAGAAAATGGCTATCAGGACGGTAAGGATAGGGATTGTCGGCATTGCGCAGCACTTCGGGCGCGGTCGGCAGCACCGCTACGCCCCCTTCCAGCCGCGCCATCAAAGTCGCACGCCGGCGTACATGATTCGAATACATGGTGCCCCCTGCAAATAGATTCAGGCCGGCGCTATTTTTTGCGCCGCAAAGATGACGAAAGTGTACACCGCAGCATGCGTACCGCCCATAGCGCCGTGGCCGAGCCCAGAATATCGGCGCCAGCATCCGCCAGCTCCGGCGAGCGGTCCGTGGTCAACATGCCCTGCAAGGTTTCCGACAGCACGGCCCACAAGGCCAGCATCAGCAATAAGCGCGGCCACGCCTGTTGCGGCAAGGCAAGGCGCAACAAGACCGCCTGTGTAGCAAACAGGGAAAAATGGCCGATCTTGTCGAAATACGGGATAAGCGAAGGCTCGGTGCCAGCGGGTTTAAGCAGCATATACAGGCTGAATCCCCACCACAGCAGACTCAGCAGCATAAACAGGTGCGTCATGCGAAGCGATGGCATGGCGGCCCTTCCGGATAAAGACAAGGCTTGCCCTCAGGCAAGCCTTGTCTTGGATCATGAGAAACCGGCTTAGTCTTCCAGCTCGGCCGAGGTGTAAACCTCCTGCACATCATCCAGATCTTCCAGCGCATCCAAAAGCTTCTGCATACGGATGGCGTCATCACCGGCAAGGACGGTTTCATTTTGCGGGCGCATGGTCACTTCGCCCATTTCCGACTTGAAGCCCTTGTCCAGCAGCGCCGCCTGGATGTCGGAGAACTCGTAAGGCGCGGTAATCACTTCGATCGAGCCGTCTTCGTTGCTGACCACATCGTCAGCACCGGCTTCCAGCGCCGCTTCCATCAGTGCGTCTTCATCGGTACCCGGCGCAAACAGCATATAGCCGCAGTGGGTGAACTGGAAGGCCACACAGCCATCGGTACCCATATTGCCGCCATACTTGGAGAAGGCATGGCGCACATCAGCCACGGTACGGGTCTTGTTGTCGGTCAGGCAATCCACCATCACCGCCGCACCGCCGATACCGTAACCTTCATAACGGCACTCTTCATAGTTCACACCATCAAGCGAACCCGTGCCGCGCTTGATCGCATTCTCGATATTGTCCTTGGGCATGGACTCGGACTTGGCCTTGTCCACCGCCAGACGCAAGCGCGGGTTGGTTGCCAGATCGCCGCCGCCCATTTTGGCGGCTACGGTGATTTCCTTGATCAGGCGGGTAAAGATCTTGCCGCGCCGGGCATCCTGCCTACCCTTGCGGTGCTGGATGTTTGCCCATTTGCTGTGACCTGCCATAGTTGCCTCGGTATGCGTAAATCCGGACGCAAGCCCCCGGATTGTGGTAACAAAAAATCCTGTAGATGCCGGATTCTAGCAAAAAGCCGCTTAGGGCGCAGCCACCGGCGCGGCTTGCAATAGGCTGCGCATCAGGCCGAAAGACTGCTGATAGATGGTTTCAATCGCCGGCACCATCAAGGGCACGGCCAGATACAGCGCGATAAAACCTATCATCAGCGTGAGCGGAAAGCCGAAGGCAAAGATGTTGAACTGCGGCGCTGCACGCGTCATCACGCCGATGGCAAGGTTGGTCACCAACAGCGCCGCCACCACCGGCAACGACAGCCACAAGCCCCAGCTAAAGATATGCCCGCCCCACACCGCCAGCGCCTGCAGACTGTCCGTTGGCAGCGCCTGCCCCACCGGCAGCGTATTAAAGCTGTCTATCAGCACCGACAGCACAATCTGCGGCCCGTTTAGCGCCAGATAAAGCAAGGTCACAAACATGGACAGTACCCGCGACAAGGCCGGCACCGAGGCCGAATGCTGCGGGTCGAAGAACATGGCAAAACCCAGACCCATCTGCGCACTGGCAATCATGCCTGCCATTTCCATCGCCGTCATCACGATGCGCATGACAAAGCCCAGCATAATGCCGATCAAAAGCTGGTTGAGCAAAATAGCCACACCCTCGGCCGAAACCAAGGGCACGGCAGGCATGGGGGGCAATAAGGGCGCAACCAGTACGGTCAGGATCAGGGCAAAACCGCCTTTGAAGCGGCGCGGAATACTGCGCGAGGAGAAGATGGGTTCGGACAGCATCAAGCCCAGAATGCGGGCAAACGGCCAGACAAAGAAGCTGACCAGCGCATTGATCTGCAGATCGGAAATAACGAGACTGGCCGCCATCTTGCCTTAACCGATCGCGCCGGGAATGCTTTGATACAGGCGAATGGTGAAGTCCATCATGGTATTCAGCATCCATGGTCCGGCCAAGAGCAGCACCAGAAACAGCGCCATCAGCTTGGGAATGAAGGTCAGGGTCATTTCATTGATCTGGGTGGCCGCCTGCAGGATGCTCACCAGCAAACCCACCAGCAAAGACACGCCCAATACGGGCGCCGAGACAATAATCAGGGTAAACAGCGCCTGCTGCACCAGATTGATGACCAGTTCCGGACTCATATCCTCTCCTTGCGCTTAACGCTGGGCAAAACTCTGTACCAGCGAACCCAATACCAGCGTCCAGCCGTCGACCAGAACGAACAACATGATTTTGAACGGCAAGGAAATAATCACCGGCGACACCATCATCATCCCCATCGCCATCAGGATACTGGCGACCACCAGATCGATAATCAAAAACGGGATAAAGATCATAAAACCGATCTGGAAAGCCGTCTTCAGCTCGCTGATCACATAAGCCGGCACCAGCGTCTTAAGGGAGATATCGGCCGGGCTCGCTGGTGCCGGCGAGCGCGACACCTCGATAAAGAAAGCCAGATCCTTTTCACGCGTCTGTGACAACATAAAGGCCTTCATCGGCCGGGCGGCCTCGTCGGCCGCCTGCATCATGCTGATCTTGTCGTCGGAAAACGGCACCCACGCCTTCTGGTACACCTGATCCAGCGTCGGCCCCATGATAAACAGGGTCAAAAATAAGGACAGCCCCACCAGAACCTGGTTGGGCGGCGACTGCATGGTGCCCAGTGCCTGCCTGAGCAGTGACAGCACGATGATGATGCGGGTAAACGAAGTCATCATCAGCGCCATGGCCGGGATAAACGACAGCCCGGTCATAAACAGCAGCATCTGCAAGGACAGGGAATAGTTCTGACCGCCACCGGGCGCGGGACTGCTGTTCATCATGGGCAGACCGGCTGCGTCGGCCAGAACAGGCACCAGCGCGAACAGACCGCCCAGCAGCAAAGAGGGGCTTTTCTTCATGACTTGGATTTGGCGAGTACGCTTTTGAACAGACGGGCAAAACTCTCGGGCAAGGGCGGCTGCGGC
>NZ_RJTZ01000160.1:0-4488 GCF_024343515.1 Aquitalea sp. S1-19
TCCGGACATTCTGGGTGGTACCGATTCGATCATGATCGGCAACCTGATCAAGCAGCAGATTCTGGATACGCGCGACTGGCCGTTTGGTGCGGTGCTGTCGATCATGTTGACGGCAGGCGTATTGGGTATTGCGGCCTTGGGCTCGCTAGTGGCAAGGGGAGGGGTGAAGCGTGGCTAAGAAGCAATCCGTCTGGCTGTGGGTATCGGCCATCTCGACTTACCTGTTTCTTTACCTGCCGCTGGTGATCGTGGTGGTGTTCTCGTTCAATGATTCCAAGCTGAACGCGGAATGGGTGGGCTTTACCTTCAAGTGGTATGACCAGCTGTTTCACAATGACAAGATGCTGACTGCTGCCGGCCACTCGCTGATGATTGCGATTGCGGCCAGCTTGCTGTCTACCTTTTTCGGGACGCTGGCCGGGGTGGCAATGCACAA
Organism: Aquitalea sp. S1-19; assembly: GCF_024343515.1. Taxonomy (NCBI): domain Bacteria; kingdom Pseudomonadati; phylum Pseudomonadota; class Betaproteobacteria; order Neisseriales; family Chromobacteriaceae; genus Aquitalea; species Aquitalea sp. S1-19. Next base: position 437 of record NZ_RJTZ01000160.1, read on the forward strand.
GTACAAGCTGCGCATCCTGCCGTTTCTGGTGCTGACACCCATCGCGATTCCCGAACTGCTGACCGGTGTCAGTCTGGTGATCTTCTTCGTGATGGTCAATCAGGTGTTGGGCATACTTGAGCTGGGGCTGTTTACCATCTTGTTGTCGCATGTGGCGTTCTGTATCGGTTTTGTCGCCATCGTGGTCAAGGCGCGCATGCAGGGTATGGATGACTCGCTGGTCGAGGCGGCGCGCGATCTGGGCGCGACGCCATTTCAGGCCTTCCGTCTGGTCACGCTGCCGGTGATCCGTCCGGGTATTATCGCCGGCGCCCTGATGGCGTTCACGCTGTCCATCGATGACTTCGTGATCACCTTCTTTACCGCCGGGGCCGGTGCATCGACCTTGCCGCTGGAGATTTATTCGATGATCAAGATTGCGGTGACGCCGGAAGTCAATGCGGTGTCGTCCTTGCTGATGCTGCTGACGCTGGTGTTGATCGTGATCGCCTCGCGCGTCTCGCCCAATTCTTTGCGCGCAGATAGCTGAGTCAGCAGAGGCCGGCGCATGTTCGCCGGCCTGCTATTTCCATTTCTCCCATTACCGCTATGGCGGCAGGAAAACCTCATGAAAAAATTGCTATTGTCGCTGGCCTTGCTGGCTTCTGTTCCGGCTTTTGCGGCCAATACCCTGCATCTGTATAACTGGAACAATTATTTGTCCGCCGATGCCGCCAAGCGTTTTGAGGCGCAGTGCAAGTGCAAGCTGGTGCAGGATTATTACGGCGACAATGAAGAAATGCTGGCCAAGATGGCTGCCGGCGCCAAGGGTTACGATATCGTGGTGCCAACCGGCTATGCCGTGCAGGCGCTGATGGGGCAGGGCAAGGCGGAGAAGCTGGACAAGAGCAAGATCGCCAATGCCAAAAACCTGAATCCGGCTTATCTGAATGCCTTCTTCGACAAGGGCAACCAGTATTCGCTGCCGTATGCGCTGACCACAACTGTCCTGGGTTACAACGAAACGGCACTGAAAAAGCTCGGCATCGCCGACAAGGCCAATAGCTGGGCGCTGATTTTTGATCCGGCCGTGCTGGCCAAAATCAAGGGCAAGGTCATTGTGCTTGATTCGCAGCGCGAGCTGGTGGCCGCTGCGTTGATGTATCTGGGCAAGCCGGCCAACTCGACCAATCCGGCAGACTGGAAGGCGGCGCGCGATGTGATCCTGAAGGCCAAGCCTTACTGGGCCACCTTTAACAACCAGAGCTATATCAAGGAGCTGACAGTCGGCAATATGCTGGTGGCGATGGGTTACTCCAACGATATGGTGCAAGCGCGTGAAGATGCCAAAAAAGCCAAGCGTCCGTTTGTCGTCAGCTTTGGTTTGCAGAAAGAGGGCAATACCATGTCGGTCGATAACTTCGTCGTGCTGAAGGATGCGCCGCGCAAGGATCTGGCCTATCAGTTCATCAACTTCATGCTGGATGGCAAGAATGGTGCCGAGCTGACCAATAGCATGGGTACCGGCAGCCCGAATGCGGCATCGATGGCTTTCGTTAACAAGGAGATTGCCAAGTCGTCGGCGGTTTTCCCGACCAAGGCCGATATGCCGCGCCTGCAGCAATTGCAGGACCTCAATAGCCGTCAGCGTCGCGAGCTGAACCGTTTGTGGGCCGAGATCAAGCTTAAGTAATCGGCGTATCGGTATTTGATTCGATGGCGAGAGTCTGCGGCAGGATTTTTTACTGCCGCAGACTTGAAGTGAGTATGCTGCCATAGGTATGCTTGCTTGATTAACTCAATCAGGCTTTGCATGACGTGGCCAATGCCCAGCGTTCCCATGTGGCTCAGTACACGGCCCTGATCACCTTTGTGGTGATTGTCTTTTCCAGTTTCTACCCGTTTACCGGTTGGGCCTATAGTGGCCGTCCGCTGTTCGAATTCCTCGCTTATCCGCTGCCCTATTATTTCCGCCTGTTCGACAATGCGGTTAATTTCCTCGTCTATCTGCCATTGGGCTTTGCTCTGGCACTTAGTTCGCGTAGCCGTATATTGTCCTGGCTGCTTGCTTTAGCACTCTCATTGCTGGTGAGTTTCAGCGTGGAGTTCGGCCAGCAATTCCTGCCCATGCGCGTGTCGTCCAATCTGGACATGTTGTACAACATGGCCGGTGCTTTCGTTGGCGCTACGCTGGCGGTCAGTCCGCTATTTCGCCGTCTGTGGCATCGGATATGGCTCAAGCGCCAGCGCTATTTCCGCCATGAAAATGTGGCTGATTACGCGGTAGTGCTGATCGTAGTCTGGTTTGTGACCCAGCTTGACCCGTCTGTGCCGCTATTTGGCGTGGTGGTACGGCCAATCGGTTTGCCGCAGCCTTTTGTTTCGCCGATGGAAAACCCGATGCTGTTCCTGCTGCTGGTCGAAGCAGGCGGAGTCATGCTCAATCTGGCCGCTTTCTTGCTGTTTATCACTGCATTTCTGGCCGCCCGCCGTTACGTCGCCCGTGCCATCACGATTGCTCTGGTGCTGGCGTGGTTTCTCAAGGTGCTGGCTGCCGGCACCTTGCTTAAGCCCATGGCCTTTTTCGAGTGGATCAACCAGTACGTGATGACCGGTTTGTCTGCCGGCTTCTTGTTGGTATGGCTGGTGACGCGCTTTGGTCAGCGGGTACAGGCAGTTGTGGCTCTACTGGCATTATTGGGGACGCAGGTCATGGTCTTTCTCTGGCCATTGGCGCGTAGCGACGCCGATATGCTGTCACTGTTCCGCTGGCATTACGGCCATCTGGCCAATATGAATGCGCTGGTCGCTTTTCTGGCGCAGTTGTGGCCGTACGCCGCCTGTCTAGTGTTGCTGGGTTTGTTATGGCAACCGGTTTGTCGGGAAAAGCTTGAGCCGCAATAGCGCGCGCAGTGACGTGATGCGGGCGTCGACATAGCAGGGGCGACGAGGCTCGCGTGTCAGCCAGACGGTTTTCATGCCCAGTGCCCGTGCCGTTTTCAGATTGGGCAGGCTGTCTTCCACCATAACGCAGCGCGTTGCTTGCAGACCTTCCTTGGTCAATACCTTGCGAAAAGCCGCCGGGTCGGGCTTGGGGGTGAAGTCCAGTCGCTCCACGCCATAGTGCGCACTAAAGTGATGCGAGATGCCCAGGCGTAATAGCAGGTCTTCTACATAGTGTTGCGGCCCGTTTGACAGCAGGATCTTGCGGCCGGGTAGTTTGGCCAGAACGGATTCAAGGTAGGGTTCATGCCGCAGCATGCTGGCAAAGTGCTCGCAGGGGTGGGTCTGCTGCAGGAAATGGTGCGGATCGATGCCGTGGTGTTGAACCAGGCCTTTTAGCGTGGCCCCGTATTGCAGCCAGTAGCGCTGGCGTAAGCGGTGGGCTTCTGCTTCATCCACAGCTAGGTGCTCCATGATATAGCGGGTCATCAGCAGGTTGATCTGCGGAAAAATGCCGTAATCGGCATTGTGTAGCGTGTTATCCAGGTCAAAAATCCAGGTGGGTGCAGGCAAAATAGTCTCCAGTTCTAATGGTTCTATTATCCCTCTGCTTGTTTATGCGTGTGATAGTGAATTTTGTTTTGTTTAAAAACAAACACTTGCTGTTTTTCAGGCTGGTTTTAGCAGTTTTGCCTAGTTTTAGCTGTTGACGCACCTGTGCAAGGTGCGTATATTTCGCCTCCTCAGCTGACGACGCAAACGAAACAAGCGGCGCGGCACTGCTCTTTAACAGAACGAACAACCGATAGGTGTGAGTGCTTGGCGATGCCAAACACTCGCACTGCAAGAAGATTGGAAACGTAAAGTTTCTTTGAACTTGCGTGCCAAAGTACGAAAAAAGCATAGAGATTGAACTGAAGAGTTTGATCCTGGCTCAGATTGAACGCTGGCGGCATGCTTTACACATGCAAGTCGAACGGTAACAGGGGCTTCGGCCTGCTGACGAGTGGCGAACGGGTGAGTAATGCGTCGGAACGTGCCAAGTAGTGGGGGATAACGCATCGAAAGGTGTGCTAATACCGCATACGCTCTGAGGAGGAAAGCAGGGGATCTTAGGACCTTGCGCTATT
>NZ_RJTZ01000161.1:0-4375 GCF_024343515.1 Aquitalea sp. S1-19
GGCGCCGGCAAAACCACCTTGCTCAAGCTGATTCTGGGGGAGCTGGAAGCCGATAGCGGCGACATCAAGCGCGGCACCAAACTTGATATTGCCTACTTCGACCAGTTCCGCACCCAGCTGGACGAAGAAATGAGCGTGGCCGACGTCATCAGCCAGGGCAACGACTTTATCGAAGTCGCCGGCCACAGAAAGCATGTGATGAGCTATCTGGAAGACTTTTTGTTCGAGCCTGCGCGTGCGCGCAGCCCGGTCAAATCGCTGTCCGGTGGCGAGCGCAACCGCCTGCTGCTGGCACGCCTGTTTACCCGCCCGGCCAATGTGCTGGTGCTGGATGAACCGACCAACGATCTGGATATCGATACGCTTGAGTTGCTGGAAGAACTGATCACCCAGTACGCAGGCACCGTGTTTCTGGTCAGCCATGACCGCGCCTTCCTCGACAATGTCGTCACCCAGACCATCGTGTTTGAAGGCGACGGCAAACTGGAAGAATACCCGGGCGGTTATCAGGACTGGGTAGACACCAAGGCGCGCATGGCGGCCATGAAACCGGCCGAAGCCACAGCCAAGCCGGTAGCCGCCAGCACAGCCAAGGCCGAACGCAACAAGGCCAGCCGCAACAAACTATCGTTTAATGAAACGCGCGAGCTGACCCAGTTGCCGGATGAAATTGCCGCACTGGAAGGCGAGCAGGCCGAGTTGACACAAAAACTGCTGGACCCTGCCGTATTTCGCGAACAGCCGCAACAAGCCCATACCTGGCAGTTGCGTATCGAGGAAATCGAGCTTGCCATGCTGGATAAACTCGCGCGCTGGGAAGAACTGGAAGCCAAGCAGAACTAAAAATCGCAGCTAATACCCTTGCCTGCCCAAGTACGCTCACGGGCAGGCAGGGCTTGCAAGGGGCCATCCCATGAATGCCAAACATCTCACAACCCTGGCCATGCTGACGCTGTTGGCGGCCTGCTCCACCACGCCGCCCAAGAAACCCGCGCCAAAGCCGCGCCCCGGCATCTCGCTGGCCGGGCTTAAGGCCGATGGGGCCGGGCGCGAGGTGCTGATGGTGACGCTCGGTCTCTTGGGCAATGATTACAAATTCGGCGGCACCAACCCGGAAGCCGGTCTGGATTGCAGCGGCATGGCCGGCTACATCTACCGCAATGCACTGGGCGTCGAGTTGCCGCGCACTGCCGCACAGATTGCCGAAGCAGGCAGATCGATCAGCATGAATCAGCTGCGGGTCGGCGATTTTGTCTTTTTCAACACCATGAACCGCCGCTACTCGCATATGGGCATTTTTATCGGCGACGGCAAATTCGTCCACGCCCCGCGCACCAATAGCCAGATCCGGGTCGAGCGCCTGGATAATCCCTGGTTTATGAGCCGCTTCGACGGCGCCCGCACCCTGTTCAACTGAGCACCCGCCTCAACACGCATCCACGCCTCCCGCACGACAGCCCCAAGACCGCCCATGCAGCCGCTTGCGGCTGCATCACGACATAGGGATACCCCTTATGCCTAGAGTCTTCTCAATCAAAACCCATTGCGACTAAACTCACTGCTGGTCAGGGGCTACTCCACGCCTACCAATTACAACAATTCCAATGCCTCACACTCGGGAGAAACTTGTGCAGTCGCTGCTCGCTCTATCGCGCCTCATCGACGCGATCAATGCACGCATAGGACAGTTCGCCTCATGGATTGTCCTGATCGTCGTCCTTATCAGTGCCGGCAACGCCGTTGTCCGCAAAACGCTTCATATCAGCTCGAACGGTTTTCTTGAGATTCAGTGGTATCTGTTTTCCGCCATGTTCTTGCTAGGCGGCGCTTATACCCTGCAAAAAAACGAGCATATCCGCATCGACCTTCTGTCCAGCAAGCTCTCGCGCCGCGCCCAGGCCATGCTGGAAATCGTCTGCACCGTGCTGTTCCTGTTCCCCATGTGCTACCTGATCATCGCCTACGGCTGGCCCATGTTCATGGATGCATGGACCAGCGGCGAGATGTCGTCCGACAACGGCGGCCTGATCCGCTGGCCGGTCATTTTGCTGATTCCCATCGGCTTTACCCTGCTGATGGCACAAGGTTTGTCCGAAATCATCAAGCGCCTGGGTTTTATTGCCGGCATCGCTGCCGACCCGCTGGACAAGGCACTGGATCCACATAAGGAGCATGTATGAGCCTCGAAATGCTCGCCCCCATTATGTTCGTGTCGCTGATCTTCTTCTTGTTGATCGGCTACCCTGTTGCTTTCGCCCTGTCTGCGGTCGGTCTGCTGTTCAGCTGGATAGGCATCTATTTTGACCTGCTCAGACCCGAGCTATTGCAGGCACTGCCGCGCCAGGTGTTCGACATCATGCGCAACGACACCCTGCTGGCGATTCCGTTCTTCACCTTTATGGGGCTGATACTGGAACGCTCGGGCATGGCCGAGGCCATGCTGGACACCATAGGCCAGCTGTTCGGCCGGGTGCGTGGCGGTATTGCCTATGCAGTGATCTTTGTCGGCGCCTTGCTGGCCGCCACCACCGGCGTGGTCGCCGCATCGGTGATCTCGATGGGGCTGATTTCGCTGCCCATCATGCTGCGCTACGGCTATGACCAGCGTGTCGCCACCGGCGTGATTGCTGCGTCCGGCACGCTGGCACAGATCATTCCGCCGAGTCTGGTACTGATCGTGCTGGCCGACCAGTTGGGCACTTCGGTGGGCGATATGTACGCCGCCGCCATGCTGCCGGGTCTGCTGCTGTGCGTTTTTTACGCCATGTATATTTTCAGCATTTCGCTGTTCCGCCCGCAATGGGTGCCGGCTTTGCCACCTGAGGCGCGCACCTTGCGCGGCGGCAAGTTGATGCTGCAAGTCCTGCTGGTGATGGTGCCGCCGCTGTTGCTGATCTTCCTGGTACTGGGCACGATCTTCCTTGGCATCGCCACCCCGACCGAGGGCGGCGCCATGGGCGCGGTCGGTGCCATTGTGCTGGCCATGATCAACCGTAAGCTGGATATCAAGCTGCTCAAGCAGGCGATGGACTCGACCCTCAAGCTGACCACCTTTGTGGTGTTCATCCTGATTGGTGCGCGCGTCTTCCGTATTGCCTTTTTGGGCGTCAATGGTGACCAGTGGGTTGAACACCTGCTGACCGCCTTGCCCGGCGGCGAAATCGGCTTCCTGGTTGCCGTGAACATCATGGTGTTCTTCCTGGCCTTCTTCCTCGACTTCTTCGAGATCGCCTTTATTCTGGTACCGCTGCTGGCACCGGTGGCGCAAAGCCTGGGCATTGACCTTGTGTGGTTCGGCGTGATTCTGGCGGTCAATATGCAGACTTCGTTCATGCACCCACCGTTCGGTTTCGCCCTGTTCTACCTGCGCAGCGTGGCACCGAAAGAGGTCAAGAGCAGCAGCATCTACAAAGGCGCGATCCCGTTCGTACTGATACAGATTGTGATGATAGGTCTGGTCATCGCCTTCCCGTCACTGACTACGGTGTTCCGCGACAAGGAAATCGTGGTCGACGAATCCAAGTCGGAACAGGTGCTGGAGCAGCTGTCCATCGACAATGCCGCTTTGCCTGAAAATGCAATTCCGGCCGATAGCGATGCCTCGGCGGCCAGCGGCGAAGCCGCCGACGATGGCGCGGCGCTACTTAAGCAGTTGTCCGGCCAATAACAACAACCGTGCCGGCAGATAGCCGGCACGGCACAAACTACCCCATCAAAGGAGAAAACCATGGAAAGACGTTCCTTCCTCAAAAAAGCCGGTGTTGCCGGCGCGGCAGCGGCCGCAGTCAGCGCCCCAGCGCTAGCAGCGGACACCCCAGTCATCCGTTGGCGTCTGGCGTCCAGCTTTCCCAAAAGCCTGGACACCATTTACGGCGCGGCCGAGCGCATGGCCAAGCGCATTTCCGAGCTGACCAGCGGCAAATTCCAGATCCGCGTGTTCCCGGCCGGTGAGATCGCGCCGGGCAACCAGGTTCTGGATGTGGTGCAAAACGGCACGGTCGAGTGCGGCCACACCGCCGGCTACTACTACGTCGGCAAGAACAAGGCCTTCGCCTTCGATACCTCCTTGCCATTCGGCCTGACTTCCCGCCAGCAAAATGCCTGGCTCTACTACGGTGGCGGCCTCAAGGCAATGCGCGAGCTGTACGCCCAGTACAACATTATCAACTTCCCGGGCGGCAATACCGGTTGCCAGATGGGCGGCTGGTTCCGCCAGGAAGTGAAATCGATGGCTGATCTCAAGGGCCTGAAGATGCGCATCCCGGGTTTTGGCGGCGAGATCATGGCCAAAATGGGTGCAATTCCCCAGTCCCTGCCGGCCGGTGACATCTATCCGGCGCTGGAAAAAGGCACCATCGACGCCACCGAATGGGTC
>NZ_RJTZ01000162.1:0-4138 GCF_024343515.1 Aquitalea sp. S1-19
GCAATGGAACCAGCCAGTCATCACCCCGGACTTCCGTACCGGCTCGATGATGACCTGCATGCCGCCACGCGACACGCTACTCACCATCGGTAACGAAATCATCGAAGCGGCCATGTCCTTCCGCTGCCGCTACTGGGAATATCTGGCCTTCCGCCCGCTGCTGTCGCAGTACTTCAACGAAGACCCCGAGTTCCTGTGGAGCCAGGCACCGCGCCCACGCCTGTCCGACAAGTCGTACAAGCACAACTACTACGACGAAAAAATCTCGCTGGAAGACCGTCTGGTACGTACCGCCAACAAGGACTTCGTCACCACCGAAGAAGAAATCCTGTTTGATGCCGCCGACGTGATGCGCATGGGCAAGGATTTGTTTATCCAGCATGGCCTGACCACCAACCGCAAGGCAATGGAATGGTTCAAGCGCAAATATCCCGAACTGCGCATCCATGCCGTCAACTTCCCTGGCGACCCCTACCCTATCCATATCGATGCGACCTTCGTGCCGCTGCGCCCCGGGCTCATCATCAACAACCCGCACCGCAAGCTGCCTGAAGCCCAGCGCAAGATCTTCGAACAGAACGACTGGCAGATCGTCGATGCGGCCATGCCTGCCCACAAAGAACCGCCTCCGCTGTGCTACAGCTCGGTATGGCTGTCGATGAACTGCCTGGTACTCGACCACAAGACGGTGATCGTCGAAGCGTCCGAAGTGAACCAGATGGAACAGATGGACAAGCTGGGCATGAACGTGATCCCGATGCCTTTCCGCGATGCCTACGCCTTCGGTGGCGGTCTGCACTGCTCCACCGCCGACGTCTACCGCGAAGGCACGTGTGAGGACTACTTCCCGAACCAGACAGGCGATGTAACCCGCGTCTGATCTCTCTGACGGTCTGACAAGGCCCGGCACATGCCGGGCCTTTTTATAGAAGGTTTACTTATTCAGGAGTCTCGCCATGACCGCTCCCGCCTCTTCATCGACCACCCCCATCAACAAACAAGTCGGTTTTATCAACGCCTTCATCGCGGCCACCCTGATGGGCTTTGTCGGTTTCTTCGCCCGCCACATTGATGCACAAGGCGACTTCATCGCCTTCTCGCGCATGATGTGCGGCGGCATTTTGTTCTTCGCCATCATTGCCTACAAAGGGCGTTTGCTTGAACTGAAGGAATTCAAACTCTCGCCAACAATGGTTCTGTCCGGCTTCTTCATGGGCAACTGCCTGTCGGCCTATATCACCGCCACGCAACACACTTCGATCGCCAATGCGGTGTTCTTCATCTACATCGGCCCCATCATCTCGACCCTGCTGGCCGTGATCTTCCTCAAGGAGAGCATGAAACTCGCCACCTGGTTTGCCCTGCTGGCGGTATTCATCGGCATGATGATGATCTCCGGCCTAATGTCTATCGATAGCAGCGGTCTCAGCTTCGGCATGCAGTTCTCCGAAAAGACTTTCTTCGGCGACATGATGGCGCTCTACTCCGGCGTGGGTTACGGCCTGTTCCTGTTCTTTGGCCGCTTCCGTACCGAAGTACCGGGTGACGTACGCGCTTTCTGGAACTTCGTGTTCGCACTGGCCGGCATTACCCTGCTGTTTGTGTTCACCAAACCAACCATCTCGCAAATGACCTCGACCGACTGGATGTGGTGGGTCGGCATCGGCATCGTCTGCGGCTTCGGCGCGCTGGGCACCTGCACCATCGCCACCCGCCACCTGAAAGCGGCCGAATTTGCCTGTGTCTCGTACTGGGAATGCGTGGTGGCATCCCTGTTCGTCGGCCTGATGATCTACGGTGAACCGCTGTCCAGCGCGCAGATGATAGGCGGCGCGATGATTATCGTCGGTGGCATGAGCGAAGTCTTGATCAGCATTCTGGGCAAGTCTTTCAAACGCCCAGACAGTGTGACCCTCAAAGCCGGCAGCATCTGATTCAACTCAAACATATACTTATCAAATTAAACTAAGATAGTCATCAAAATCTAAATAGCCAGCCCCAGCGGGCTGGCTTCCCCCCAGTGCCGGATGCTGGCCATCTGACAAAATCGCTCTGCAGCAGAACCATTTTGTGAGACGGCAACGTCAACTGTTTTCAGACAATGGAGGGTCAGTCATGAGTGCGACACACACTGCAATGCATCCACCGGGTCAGTCCCCCGCCCACAGCAGCACACAAACCGATGCCGGCGCTTTGCGCCGTGCCGCAGTCGCCAGTTTTATCGGCAATTTCGTTGAATGGTTCGACTACGCCGCCTACGGCTATCTCGCCACCATCATCGCGCTAGTCTTCTTCCCGCAAACCGACCAGACCACCGGCCTGCTCGCCACCTTTGCCGTTTTTGCCCTGTCCTTTATCGTGCGCCCGATAGGCGGCATCATCTGGGGACATCTGGGCGACAAGGTCGGGCGCCGCACAGCCCTGTCGCTGTCCATTTTGATCATGTCGGGCGCCACCTTCTGCATCGCCTTCCTGCCCACTTATGCACAAGTCGGCATGCTCGCCCCCATCCTGCTGCTGATCATTCGTCTGGTGCAGGGCTTTTCCGCCTCCGGTGAATATGCCGGAGCCGCAGCCTTCCTCGCCGAATACGCCCCCGAAGGCAAACGCGGCCTCTACACCAGCATCGTGCCGGCCAGTACCGCCGCCGGCCTGTTGTTCGGCGCCCTGTTTGTCGCCATGCTGCATGCGCTGCTCTCGATCGAAGAGCTGCACAGCTGGGGCTGGCGCCTGCCATTTTTGCTGGCGGCACCTTTCGGCCTGATCGGCCGCTACATCCGTCTGCATCTGGAAGACACGCCTAAATTCCGCCAGATGGAAAAAAATCTGGAACAGAAAGAACAAAACAGCAAGGTTCCGATTCGGGAACTGATGGGCAAATACCGGCTGAAGGTCGCCATCGCCTTTGGCGTGACCTGCCTCAATGCCGTCGCCTTTTATCTGATCCTCAGCTATATGCCGACCTATCTCTCCGCCGAAATGGGCATGAGCGCCACCGACTCCTTCCTCGCTTCCACCGTTTCGCTATCGACCTATATTTTCTTTATTTTCCTGATGGGCATACTGTCCGATCGCTTCGGCCGCAAGACCATGCTGATAGCCGCATCGCTCGCCTTTATCATCCTCACTGTCCCCTTATTCTCGCTGCTGGACAGCGCCAGCTTCGCCACCATCTTGCTGGTCCAGATTGCCTTTGGCGCCTTGCTCACCATGAATGACGGCACTTTGGCCTGTTTCCTGTCGGAAATTTTCCCGACCCATGTGCGCTATAGCGGCTTCGCCTTCAGCTTCAATTCGGCCAATGCGCTGTTTGGCGGCACCGCACCCTTTATCGCCACCTGGCTGATCAGTATCACCGGCAGCAAGATGGCACCCGCCTGGTATCTGGTGATTGCCGCTATGGTTGCGCTGGCAGCCATGCTGCTAAGCCACGAGACCGCACATGAGGCATTAGCTGACGAGTAAGCCCTTCTGCGCAACAAAGCCGGCCTTGAGCCGGCTTTTTTCGTTTTAAAAGGCAAGCGCACCTATCCAGAACCTGGATACAGGCTGATCGGCCTGACTGGTTTTTGATAGTCAGCGACGGTTTTTTATACAGACAAAACCATGCATTTCCGGCCCCGCTTATTCCCCTGACGCTTTGCCTGTTTTTTGATAGTCACTGGCCGCTTTTTGGAATGCCAGCCAGCGCGGCTATGCGCACAATACGTACCAAGCAAGTGAGATCAACCTCCGAAAAGGGAATGCATCATGACCAAGATTGTTAACTCCTGGAACGACTTCGACCCGCTCAAGCACGTGATTGTCGGCCGCGCCGACCATAGCTGCGTACCGCCGGAAGAACCAGCGACCTCCGAAAAGGTACCAATCGACAGTCCGATGCGCGGCATGTGGGGCCCACGTCCACTGGAAACCGTTGAAAAAGCCAACATCCAGCTCGACAACCTGGCCAAGGTGCTGCAAGAGCGCGGCATCAAAGTCGACCGTCCAAGTCCGCTGAACTGGAACCAGCCGGTCAACACGCCGGACTTCCGCACCGACTCGATGATGACCTGCATGCCGCCACGCGACACCCTGCTCACCATCGGTAACGAAATCATCGAAGCGGCCATGTCCTTCCGCTGCCGCTACTGGGAAT
>NZ_RJTZ01000163.1:0-4051 GCF_024343515.1 Aquitalea sp. S1-19
CCTCGCGCGGCCATATCCGCCTTGCGTCGGCCGACCCGGCCCAGCCGCCACAGATCGTGATGAACTATCTCACCACCGACTACGACATCGACACCACACTGGCAGGCATAGACTGGGCGCGGCGCATTGCCGCCGCCCCTGCACTGGCTGCAGTAACCGAATCCGAGACCTACCCCGGCGCGGCCATCCGGGAGCGCGAAGACTTGGTGGCGTTTGCCAGACGAAGCGGCACCACTGGCCACCATCCGGTCGGCAGCTGCCGCATGGGCAGCGATGAGGCTTCCGTGGTCGATACCGAGCTTAGGGTACGCGGCGTCAGCGGCCTGCGCGTGGTCGACGCGTCGGTGATGCCGCTGTTGATTTCCGGCAACACCAACGCCACCGCGATCATGATAGGTGAGCGCGCAGCCGAGTTCGTTGCCAAGGCGCGCCGTGCCCGCCTCAAAACTGGCGAGAAACACAGTGCCTCCATGACCCCCAGCCCTGCCGCCGCTCTGTAACGGCAAGATATACGCATGGCACAAGTCCCCGCCATGGCCGCCGGGGTGCGTAAACGGCAATTCAGTGCCGGCAAACGGCTGAAAACGGCGCCACCGTGGGCCGAACGGCGTCCCCTCTACAGAAGGCCTGACATGCAGCCACAGCAAGCACAAGACATCGCCCCGGCACTGAGTGCCTGGCTCGCCCAGCGTCACGGCGGCAGCGCACGCATTCTGGCACTTCACCCGCCGGCACAGGGCTATTCCAACGAGACCTGGCTGCTTGATGCCGAACTCGGGCCGGAGACCAGACGCCAGAGTCTGGTGCTGCGCCTGGCTCCAACAGGGGTCGGCCTGTTTCCCGGCTACGATCTGGCGCTGCAGTACCGGGTGATGGCGGCGCTGGCAGACAGCCCCGTGCCGGTGCCCGATCTTTATGGCTTCGAGGATGACGCCTCCGTGCTCGGGCGGCCGTTTTACCTGATGCAGCGGATCGAAGGACGGGTGCCAAACGAGAACCCGCAATACCATATTCAGGGCTGGCTGGCCGAACTTGACGCCGACAGCCAGCGCCGCCACTGGTTTGCCGGCATAAAAACCGCCGCGCAGGTGGCGCGCATAGACTGGCGTGCGCAAGGGCTTGATTTTCTTTCGCCCGGCTCCGACCCGCTGACCGTTCAGCTGGACGAACTGGCGACTTTCCTGACTTGGACCGAGGCGCAGGCACGCCCCTATCCGCTGATCCGGCGCGCGCTAGCCTGGCTTGCCGCGCACCGTCCGCCCTCCCGCCGTGCGGCGCTGGTGTGGGGCGACGCCAAGCTGGGCAACCTGATCTTCGACGACGCAGGCAGGGTCGCTGCCGCGCTCGACTGGGAGAGCGCACATATCGGCGACGCGCTTGAGGATCTGGCGTGGTTTCTGGTGCTCGACCGCTCGCTGTGCGAAGGCTACGGCGTGCCCCGCCTTGCCCACCTGCCCTCACGCGAAGAAAGCATTGCCTGCTGGGAAGCGGCCAGCGGCGAATCCGCGGCATGCCTGCCATGGTTCGAACTGTTTGCCGCCGCCCGCCTCGCGGTGATCATGGCACGGCTGGGCAAGCTTTTTACCGAGCGCGGCCTCGTCCCGCCCGAGTTCGAGATGGACACCCACAACGGCGGCTACGCGGTGCTTGAACTGACACTGGCCGAACTGGGCATCACGGAGCAGGCCACATGCTAAGCCGCGGCGACGACTACCCCATCCACCAGAAACCGGTGCCGCTGGCCGACGCCGGCTGCGAACGCAACTTTTACGACCGCTACTACTTCAATGCTTACAGCGCAGACGGTGATACCTATTTTGCCGCCGCGCTTGGCGTCTACCCCTACCTTGGCATCATGGACGCGCACACTTTTGTGCAGCGCGCAGGCGTGCAGCGCTGCGTGTTTGCCTCGCGCGCATTGAACGGCGAGCGGATGGACACCCGGGTCGGGCAGATCGCCATCGACGTTATCGAGCCGCTGGCCCGCCTTGATGTGCGCATCGCCGCGCCCGAACTCGGCCTGTGCGGCCGGCTTTCATTCGCCGGCCGCAGTGCGCCGCTGGAAGAGCCGCGCTTCATGTGGCGCGACGGGCCGCGCACCGTGCTCGACCTGACGCGCATGACCCAGCTCGGACACTGGCAGGGAGAATTGCAGCTGGATGGGGAAACCCTCGTCGTTGATGGCTGGCGCGGCACGCGCGACCGCTCGTGGGGCGTGCGCCCGATAGGCACACGGGATGCGCAGCCCATGCTGCCGGCTGCGCCGATGCAGTGGTTCTGGCTGTGGGGGCCGACGCATTTCGACGACTGTGTCGTGCACTTTCATAGCAATGACGACGCGCACGGCAACGGCTGGAACCGCCAGTGCGTACTGGTGCCGACCGACGGCGGCCCGGCGCACCACCTGAGCCAGCCGCGCGTGCACGTCGAATACCGCGCAGGCTGCCGCCAGATCGCACGCGCAAGCGTGACTGGCACCCTTGCCGATGGCCGCAGCGCGACCCTGGCGCTGGAATGCGGCGAGCGCGTCTATATGCAGGGGGCCGGCTACAACCACCCCGAGTGGGGCCACGGCCGCTGCCACGGCGAGTTTGCCGTCCACGGCGAGACGCGCGACTGCCGGGCGCTCGACCCCAACGACCTGGCGCAGATGCACCTGCAGTCGCTCACCCGCGCAACGCTCGCCATCGACGGCGAAAGCACGCGCGAGGGGTGTGGCGTACTCGAGCAGATGCTGCTCGGCCCGCACGCAGCGTCGGGGTGGACATGATGCTGCCAAGCGACGCCTGCCAGGGGTTGCCGCTCAGGCGCGGGATGCTCTTTCGCGCCGGCGTGCTGAGTACACACGACGCGGCGCTGATCGCGCCTGCGCGCGCGCTCGGTATCCGCCACATCATCGACTTCAGAAGCGTACACGAGCGCGACAACGAACTGTGTCTGTGGGGTGCGCTCTTGGGCGTGCGCAGCCAGCGGGCGCCGGTTGCGTCCGATGTGCGCGCAAGCGATGCGGCGAGCGATGCGCTGATCGCCGCCTTTATCCGCCAGCCCGACGCTGACGCTGCGCGCGTCCTGATGCGCGCGCTGTATCACAGCTTCGGCTATGCCTTTTTGCCCCATCTGCGCACCCTGCTTGCGCCTTTGGCGCTGGGCGAACCGCTGCTGGTGCATTGCACGGCCGGCAAGGACCGCACCGGCTTTGCCTGTGCGCTTATTGCCCGCGCCGCCGGCGTTCCCTACCCGCAAGTTATCGACAACTACCTTACCCATGGGCAGCAGGCCGCCCGCGGCCCTCAGGCGGCAAGGCTGCGGCAGATGCTCGCGCATTATCTGGGGTCAACGCCCGACGATGCCACCCTCGCCGCCCTGAGCGGTGTCGACGCAAGCTATCTGGACACGGCATTCGATGTGCTCCTTACGCGGCACGGCAGCATTGACGCCTATCTCGCGGCAGGCGGAATCGATGCGGCGATGCTCGCAAAAGTGCGTGGCACGCTGGTGCACGAGCGGTGACGGCAAGGCTGCGTAGCGCCCCGGGCGCTAACGCAGCAAGAATCCCCGCCCGATTTCATCTTCCGGCTCCAGCGACCAGCTGGCACGGCCGCTGTAACAGGCCCGCCCGCTCACGCGCACCGTCACGGCCTGATAGCCATCAAGCGGAACTTCCCCAGTCACGCGGCCAGCAAAACGCGCACCGGTCAGGCTTTCAAACACACAGTCCTCGCCCACGGCAACCAGGTTGCGGGCGTGGCGCAGCGCCATGCGCGCAGTCACGCCGGAACCGGTAGGACTGCGGTCGACCTCGGCATCGGCAAAGATGCACACATTGCGGCTGATGCCGTCGCCGGCGCGCTCGCGGCCATCGGTCAGGATGCTGCCGTAAAGAAAGCCCAGATCTTCCGCCTCGGGGTGACGCACGCGGATGCTGCGCCGCACCGCCTCCGACAGCGCGCTGGCGGCATCGACCAGATCGCGTACCCTGCCGTCCAGCGACACGCCAAGACAAGCGGCATCGGTCACGGCGTAGAAAGCACCGCCGTAGCCGATATCCACG
>NZ_RJTZ01000164.1:0-4009 GCF_024343515.1 Aquitalea sp. S1-19
TCGGCCGAGAAAATGCTGGCACCCAGACCGTAAGGGGTGTCGTTGGCGATGCGGATGGCGTCGGCTTCGTCGCGTGCGCGGATGATGCTGGCGACCGGGCCGAATACTTCTTCGTGCCATACCCGGCAGTTTGCGTTGACACTATCCAGTACGGTGGCCGGATAAAAGAAGCCGGCGCCGCTTGGCATCACCCCGCCGCACAGCAGTTGCGCGCCGTGGGAAACGGCATCCAGTACCTGGGCGTGCAAGGCTTCGCGCAAGTCGGCGCGCGCCAGCGGCCCCAGGGTGGTGGCTGTATCGCGCGGCTCTCCCATCACCAGCGCGCGTGCGTGGCGGCTAAAGCGTTCGGCAAAGGCGTCGGCGATTTCAGGCACGACAATCATGCGTTTGGCGGCATTGCAGCTTTGGCCAGCGTCGCGAAAGCGCGAGTGTGCCGCCTCGAAGGCGGCTTCATCCACATCGGCATCGGCCAGCACGATAAACGGGTTGCTGCCGCCCAGTTCCAGTACGCTTTTCTTGAGATGGCGCCCGGCTGCGGCGGCGACAAGGCGGCCGGTGCCGGTTGAGCCGGTAAAGGCCACCGCATCTGCCGCGCGGATGGCGTCTTCCACTTCGTCATGGCTGATCCACGCTACATCAAAGACTTCAAGCCCGCTGCCGCGCACGATGTCCAGCAGCTTTTGCGTAGATAAAGGCACCGAAGGCGCCGGTTTGACCAGACAGGCATTGCCCGACATCAGCGCAGGAATGGCAAAGCGCAGCACCTGCCACACCGGGTAGTTCCACGGCATGATGGCCAGCACCAGGCCCAGCGCCTCGAAGCTGACGCCGCTGGCACTGGCCTGGGTCGGGATGTTTTGCGGGGCCAGCAGGCGCGGTGCGAGTTCGGCGTAATAGCGGATCAGCTGCGCCGACTTGTCGATTTCGGCCAGACATTCGCTGGTGCGTTTACCCACTTCCAGCGTCACCAGCGCCGCCAGCGCGGCACGTTCATGCTCCAGTGCCTCGGCCACGCGCAGCAAACGCGCCGCGCGCGCTTCGCACGAAAGCGCCGCCCACGCCGGGCGTGCGCGCTTAAGCGCGGCAATACAAAGATTCAGCGCTTCGCCCTGCCACGCGCCACGGGTAAAGGCCACCTCGCCGGTGGCCGGGTTGCAACTGGTAAATGCATTCATGCAGGCAGTGTAACGGAGAGAGGGGAAAGCGGGGAGTGTTGCCGTGTTGCTGTGCCGGGCGAGATGGGGCCCGCCCGGCTTGAGTGCGAGGCACTTATACGCCGACAGGCTTGCGTCCTGTCATCAGATACTCGATGGTTTCGCGTGCGCTGCGCATCTGTTCGCCAAACGGCAGCGGATCCTTGCCGCGGAAGAACAGACCCTTGCTGACTTCACCGCGATAAGCGGCGGAGAGCTTGAGGTCGATGCAGAACTGGCCGGCTTTGGACAGACCATCGCGCAATCCGCAGACCGACAGGCAGTTGAGCGCCTGGGTGCAGCGTGCCGGATCGGCTTTGGCATTGGCCTGCAGTTTGTCCAGACGCTTGATATAGCTTTTCAGCCATGGCGTGAGCACGCCGCGCGCGGGCAGGCCAGCGACCGACATGAACTCGACAATATCCTCATCCTTGGCCTGGGCCAGCGTGCGCTTGAAGTTGTCGTGCGCATCGCCTTCATGGGTCACGGCAAAAGCGGTACCGATCTGCACCGCCGATGCCCCCCATTCGGTCAGCGCCGTTCTGACCTTGGCAAAATGGCTCATGCCGCCGGCGACGATGAGCGGAATACGCTCGCGTTCGATTTCCAGCGTCTTGAACAATTGCTGGGTTTCTTCCAGCACCCGCTTGAAGTTGAAGCGCTCGTCGCCAAGATCCGCCACCTGCGCCGCACCCAGATGGCCACCGGCGTGGTGGGGATGTTCGATCACAATGGCGTCGGGCAGACGGCCTTTTTTCATCCAGCGTTTGAGCACAATGGCGATGCCGCGCGACTCCGACAGGATAGGGATCAGCGCTACATCGGGGTGATCTGCGGTCATCTCCGGCAGATCCAGCGGCAGGCCCGCGCCCATGACCACGGCGTGCGCGCCCGACTCGCAAGCCTGACGTACCAGTGCCGGATGGTCGGCTACCGCTTTCATGACATTGACGGCAATCAGGCCACGGCCTTGCGCGCGCGCCAGTGCGCCTTTGATTTCCCTGTCCAGCGCCACCCGGTTTAACCGGTTCAGTTCCTCATCACCGCTGGCCTTGCTGGAGGCGGCGACAAGATCCGGGTGCAGATGACGCAAGTCCACACTGGCGATGGTTCCAACGGCATTTTCGTGTGCCACGGCACCGGCCAGACTTTGGGCCGAGATGCCGACTCCCATGCCGCCTTGTACGACGGGCAGGAGTTTGCGCTGACGGATGGTGAGCGCAGAGAAGCTGGGGTTCATGCCGTAGACCTTTAGCGATGGAGCAAAAGGTCTATTCTGTGGTTGTTTTTGCGGATGACATTTGATCTGGATCAATGTTTTGAGTTTTGACTCTAGTGTTCTCTCTGCGAGAACCGGTGCAGCGTGGCCATTGTCAGGCCCGGGGGGCGCTGCGGTGGAGTGTTGTTTTTATGTTTAATGACATATGTGTTGTGTTTTTTTTAGAATTTGCATTTAAGATTTTGCGGAATTGGATTATCCTTTTTAAATAATAGATTGTTAATTGCAGGCATTCAGGCACAGGGATAAGAGTATGGATACGCTCAAGGCGCTTATGGTGTTCATGACGACTGCTGAAAATGGCAGTTTTTCCGATGCAGCGCGCAAGATGGGCGTTTCGCCGGCGGCGGTCAGTCAGAGTATTGCCCGCCTGGAGCAGGAGCTGGAAGTACGGCTGTTTAACCGTACCACGCGCCAGTTGACCCTGACCGAAGATGGCCGGCGCTTTTACGCGCAGTGCAAAGGGCCGGTCAATAATCTGGACAATGCCATCAGCCAGCTCAAGGCCAGCCAGGATGAACCGGCCGGCCATCTGCGCGTCAGCATGCCCAACAGTTTCGGCCGACGGCTGATCCTGCCTTTGATGGGCGAGTTCTGCCAGCTCTATCCCAAGATCCGCGTATTTTTCGGACTGGATGACCATTTCAGCGACCTGATCGAAGACGGCTACGATGTCGGTATCCGTCAGGGCATGATGCCGGACAGCCGTATGATGGCGCGCCATCTGGCCGATATTCCTATGTATACCGTGGCCACGCCGGCTTACTGGGACAAGCATGGCCGACCGCAAACGCCGGAGGAACTGTCGACGCATGATTGCATCAACTTCCAGTTTCCGACTTCGGGGCGTTTGTCCAAGTGGGAGTTTGAGCGTAATGGCGAGCGCATTCCGCTGGATGTGTCGGGTACTTATACGCTGAACGAGATTGAGGCGGTGGCCGAACTGGCGCGCCTGGGGCAGGGCGTCGCCCAATTGCCGGGCAATGAGGCGATCGATGCCATGCTCCGTGGCGAGCTGGAGCCGGTGTTGCTCGACTTTCTTTCGACCGAACGGGCCATTTACCTGTGCTTCCCGCACCGCGAACATACCGCCCCGCGCACCCGCGTATTTGTCGACTTTATTGTCGAGCGTCTGGCGAACCATCCCGACGTGCTGGCGAAATGGCCGGAGTAAGGTAGGGAGTAGGGCGTTAGGGAGTAGGGAGTAGGGAGTAGGGAGGTTACTCCCTATTTACCACTCCCCACTCCCTTTACTTACACTGCCATAAACCGTGCCAGCGGCGTGTCGCTCCAGTCCACGCTATCCAGCAGGTTCTTCACGATCAGCCCAAGCTCGGTGTCGCCTTCGATCACCAGCTTGCGGTTGAAAAACAGCGTATCCGGGTCTTCTTCACGCAGCATCATGCGCGCCAAATCCGCGAGGTTGGCGGCGAAGCGCAAGTCCGGCGCCTGTTCCGACTTATCTACACTGAAGCGGGCCTCGTCGGCGGCGAAGCGCAGCTTGATGCCGGCGTCCAGCACATCCACTTCAAAGCGC
>NZ_RJTZ01000165.1:0-3940 GCF_024343515.1 Aquitalea sp. S1-19
TCCCTTGAGCGCAAACATCGACGCCATCGGAATCAGCGTCTCGGCGCGCAGGTAAAGCGGAATGCCCACAACGGCCGCCAGCGGGACGGCCAGCGGGTTGTCGCTGCCGGTGTGTGCGGCGATCCACTCGGAAGGGATGAAGCCGTAGGTGAAAGCACCGATGGCCACCCCCAGCATCAGGTAAGGAAACACCGAGCGGAATTGGCCGAGTGCTTCGCGCCACAGTTGCCGCCAGGGCATTGCCTCCTGGGATGGCCGTGCCACTTGGGCCGGCTTGGGTGCACAGCAGGCTGTCTTGGGTTCGACCGGCTTGGGGGCGCAGCAGGAAGCCTTAGGCTCGACCTGTTTAGGTGTGCAGCAAGCGGTCTTGAGTTCGACCGGTTTGGCGATGCAGCACGCCCCCGCCTTCGGTGCGGTCTGCTTCACGTAGCGCCCGAAATTCAGCCGCTCGAGCAACACGCCGGCCAGCAGCGAGATCAACAGCGTCGCTGCCATATAGACCAGGGTCACCTTCCAGCCGAAGGTCAGCCACAGCAGCCCGACCACGATAGGGTTGAGTAGTGGCGACACAAACAAAAAAGTCATGGTCGGGCCAAAACCGGCACCGGCGCGCAGCAGTCCGTTCAGCATCGGGATGGTCGAACAACTGCAAAACGGCGTAACCGATCCGATCGCAGCGGCGGTCAGATAGCCGCTCCCCTTCTGGCTGCTAAGCAGCGACTGCACCTTGCCGGCTGGCAGCTTGTGCTGAATAGCGGCAACGGCAAAACTGATCACGACGAACAGCAGCGACAACTCCAGTGCCAGAAACACGAACATAGCTGCTGCCGATTGCAACGACGCCATGGAAAACGAAAACATGCTTAATCTTTCTTTAACGCCCGGCGGCAAGGTGTCGCCGGGCGTTCATCAATAAGTGCCCCGCACATGGCACGGAGCCCGTCCACTCAGTTTGCCTGAGCGAGTGCGGCCAGCGCATCGGCACCAACCGGCTCTTGTGCCAGAAGCGGCAGCAGTGCCACGCGAGTGGCGTGGCGGGTGAGCACCGCATCGATTTCGCGCGCTTCATTTTGCGCACGCTTTGCCAGCAAAGGCGCAGTACTGCCCGCCGCCGCGATGCTCTGGTTAATGACCCACGCCCATGGCGTAATGCCGGCGCGTTCAAGATCGGCCTGCAAGGCGGCGGCTTCCAGCACCGGCGTGGTTTCGGCCAGCGTCGCAATCAGCACCTTGGTGCGTGCCGGATCTTGCAGCTGCATCATCGGCGTGGTGAAGTGAAGACCCTTGTCGCCCATCTGGCGCACCATTTCGCGGTGGTAGGCACCGGTAGCATCCAGCAATAACAAGGTGTGGCCGGTCGGTGCGGTATCCATCACCACGAAACGCTGGCCGGCTTCACGGATCACGCGCGAGAACGCCTGAAATACCGCGATCTCTTCGGTGCACGGCGACCGCAGGTCCTCTTCCAGCAAGGCACGCCCAGCCTCATCCAGATCCTTGCCCTTGCTCTGCAAGACTTCGCGGCGATAGCGCGCAGTCTCGGCAGCCGGATCGATACGGCTGACGGTCAGATCAGCTACGCTGCCAGATAGTGTCTCGCCCAGATGAGCAGCAGGGTCGGAAGTCGTCAGGTGCACCGGCAAACCGCGATGCGCCAACTCAACGGCCACCGCCGCAGCGATGGTGGTTTTGCCGACGCCGCCCTTGCCCATCACCATCACCAGGCCATGGCCGGCAGCTGCAATGCCGTCAACCAGTTGCGCGAGCGAGGAGGTGCCGGCAGGCAGCGCAGCGGCCTCGGCTACGGCAGTCGCGGCCGGCGCCTCCAGCAGCAAGGCCTCCAGCGCAGCCAGACCAACCAGATTAAAGGGCTTGAGCTCAAGCCTGTCTTGCGACAAACCGGCCAGAGTCTGCGGCATGGCGGCCAGTGCCGCCGTTTCGCGGCGCACGATAGCCTGGGCCAGCGCATCCTCGCCGGCCTCATCCGCCGGGAACATGCCGTTGATGACCAGAAACTGGCGTTTAAGGCCGATGGCCGCCAGCTCTTCGTGAGTGCGCGCGACTTCGCGCAGCGTCGATGCTTGCGCACGCGCGACCAGCACCAGCCGGGTCTTGTCAGGATCGGAAAGCGCAGCGACGGCGGCATGGTATTGCGTGCGCTGCTTTTCCAGGCCGGAGAGCGGCCCCAGGCACGATGCGCCATCCGGGTTGGCGTCAAGAAAACCCGACCAGGCGCCCGGCAGCTGCAGCAGGCGGATGGTGTGGCCGGTCGGCGCAGTATCGAACACGATATGGTCGTAAGCCGCGATAAGCCTGGCATCGGTCAGCAGCGCGGTGAATTCGTCAAAGGCGGCAATTTCGGTGGTACAGGCACCGGAGAGCTGTTCTTCTATTCCTTTAACCACCGCCTCGGGCAGTACGCCCTTCACCGGGCCGACAATACGGTCGCGATATGCCTGAGCGGCGGCTTGCGGGTCGATTTCCAGCGCCGACAAGCCCGCTACCGCTGCAATCGGACGGATCGTATTACCTATGCTCTGGCCGAATACCTGTCCGACATTGGATGCCGGGTCGGTGCTGACCAGCAATACGCGCTGACCGCTACGCGCCAGACGGACGGCACTGGCGCAGGCGATCGAGGTCTTGCCGACCCCGCCCTTGCCAGTGAAAAACAGGAAAGCGGGCGGATTCTCCAGAAAGTGCATGCCGGACTCCTTCAGCAGCAGCCGGTGTTGCCACCACAGCAGGATGACTGGGCTGGCGCGCTGGCGGCGGCAAAAGTCGAGATACCGGCAAAACGCGCCAGCTCGGCGCGGCGCGGATAGCGCCCCATCAAGGCAATCTCGCCGTTAACTAGCACAAGCGGCAACAAGTCGGCGCCGGAGCGCTCGAGAAAGCCTTTAACCACCGGGTTTTCGGCAAAGGCCAGCGGCTCTTGCGCCAGGTTGAAGCGACAGATGTCGGCCCCCTGCGCCTTGGCCCAGTCAAAGTCGGCGGCGAAGTTCACCAGTGCCTGATCAATCTCGGTGCCGCAGACACCGGTCGCACAACACAGTGCCGGGTCGAAAATCTCGATTTTTTTCATATCAATAATCCTAATAATGTTGAAATGTTAATCACATCAGAAGACTTCACGGCCGATACGATCCAGCTCGGCCTTAAGCTCACTGCGATCCATGCTTGCCAGCGGCAAGGCCAGCAGCGCCTCGATGCGCGCACGCAAAGTGGCGTAGGCCGCAGTAAAGGCCGCGTCGATTTCGCTGTCCGTGCCGCTCGCATGCGCCGGGTCTTCCACCCCCCAGTGCGTACGCAGCGCCGGGCCCAGATAGGCCGGGCAGGTTTCGCCGGCGGCGGATGCGCACACGGTAATCACGATATCGGGGATAGCCGGCAGCGCATCCCAGCTCTTGCTGCTTAGTCCATCGATCTTCATGCCTTCGCGCGCAAGCAGCGCGATCGAGCGCGGGTGAACATAACCTGCCGGCTGGCTGCCGGCACTCATAGCCCTAAAGCCTTCCGGTGCCAGATGATTAAAGGTGACTTCGCCAAGAATGGAGCGGCAGGAGTTGCCGGTACACAGAAAAAGAATATTCATGCTTAAGATTCCAGCTTAGGAGAAACAGGGGGCAAAACGGTGTCCGGGCAGCACGAAGCGGCACGCGCATCGAGACACTCCTCCGGCTTGCCGCTGCAACACTCGGCGGTGAGATAGGCGATCAATTCCAGCATCAGCGGCAGATTGGCACGGTAGCGCTGAAAGCGTCCCTCCTGCGTCACCGATACCAGGCCCGCATGCGTCAGTGCCTTGAGATGGAAGGACAGCTTGTTAGGCGCAAGATCCAGCACAGCGGCAATTTCTCCGGCCACCAGCCCTGCATGACCATGTTTGACCAGCAGGCGAAAGGCGTCGAGGCGGATGCCGGAGGACAGCGATTCGAAA
>NZ_RJTZ01000166.1:0-3834 GCF_024343515.1 Aquitalea sp. S1-19
AGTTGCCCATGGGCTTCATCACAATGGCGCAGGATTAAGGCAAATTCGTCGCCCCCCATGCGAGCAATGCTATCCGATTCGCGCAAGCCCTCGTGGAGAATGCCCGCCACCGCCTGCAGCATCAGATCGCCCGCCTGATGCCCTCCCTTGTCATTGACTTCCTTGAAATAATCCAGATCCAGCATGGCCACCGTGACGATAGGCAGACGCCCACCCTCCAGCAACTGGCCAAGCTCCTGCTGCAGGGCACGCCGGTTGAGCAGGCCGGTCAATGGGTCGTGCGTCGCCTGATAGCGCTGCTCCTGCTCGCGCTGCCGCCGCTCGGCATCATCGTGCAGCACATATATCCGGTAGCCCTGCATCACCCCCTGCGTGGCGACGAATGATAGCGCCAACGCCATGGCCCTGACCTCGCCACCCTCAGTCTCCATATCCAGCTCGATATGTGCACCGGCCGTGAAGCCATCCAGCTCATGCGCTGCGAGCAGCTTGCCCGTCTCGGGATGGCGAAAGTCGACCAGATTGCAAAAGCGGTGCCCAAGCGGATCGTCAGCCTTAATCCCAAGCAGTGCTTGCGCAGGCTGATTAAGGAATTCCACTTCATCGCACTGATTGGTCAACACAACTGCATCAGAGATGGAGCCCAGTATTGCCAGCGCCCGTTCACGCTCGCCGGCCAATGCCTGCTGCTCTGCGTGCTGTTGCGTCACATCAAGCAGGATGACCAGGCAATGCGCATCATCCAATAAGGTCAAGCGTAACTCGAGCAACAGGCATAGCCCCTGCGGATGGGATAAGTGGCTGCGGCGCTGGACGACCCCGCCTACGCTGAGCTCTTCCGCCATCAGCTGAATCAGATGCCGGGATTCTGCCGCATCGAAATTCTTCAGCCAGCTGCCGTCAATGCCGCTCACTGCGAGCATTTTCGCCGCGACTTGGTTGTGATAACGAACTTCACCCAGGCGATCACATACCAGTACGCCTAATGGCGAAGCATCATTCAATGCCCGGAAAAAAGCCTCGCGCTCACTCAGACGCAACTCGAATGCCTGTCGCCCGGCGAGCAAGTCATTCAGCGTACTAGCCATCTCGACCAGTTCACTGGAGCCGACCACATTCAATGCACGGGCAGTCGACGGATCCTGCCAATACTGTAACTGCTGCTGCAGTACCGACAGCGGTGCCAGCATTTTGCGCATCGCAAGCCAGGCTAACAATGGCAACAGCAGCATCATCGCCAAGCCAATCCACAACAGAGTGCGGGTAAAGCGTTGCAAAGGCAAATAGGCCTCACGTAACGGGATCGCCGCGCCTAATACCCAGTTCACACTTTGCAATTTCAGCAAGGAAGCCAGTCCATCCTCTCCCTGCGACAATGCCCCTTCACTC
Organism: Aquitalea sp. S1-19; assembly: GCF_024343515.1. Taxonomy (NCBI): domain Bacteria; kingdom Pseudomonadati; phylum Pseudomonadota; class Betaproteobacteria; order Neisseriales; family Chromobacteriaceae; genus Aquitalea; species Aquitalea sp. S1-19. The sequence continues at coordinate 1,390 of NZ_RJTZ01000166.1, forward strand.
ACCCCTGACCAGTTTTCAACCACGGCCCGGTATAGCGCCGGTGCCTGCTCGCGCGGCGGGATAGGATGATCAATCCATGCAGAATCGGGATGAAACAAAAAGCGGCGACTCTGCTGCGCGACCAAAACAATATAGCCCTGCTCGCCAATCGCGAGTTGCGATAACTCGCCGAAAAATTCAGGTGAAAACAACTCAAGCGAGCCTCCCAACATACCGGCAAAGCGCCCATCAGGCGTAAGAATCGGTGCGCTAAAGACCACCACATGACGCCGCGAAGGCGTCTTGGCACGAAACGGCTCAGAAATCTGCGGGGTAAGGGTGTCACGCGTGCGCTGGAAATAGCCGCGTTCAGCGACACTCAATCCGACTCGACCGGGAATGTGCGGGTAATCAGCCACAATCACACCATTGTGGTCATACAGCACCGCGCTGCTGAACATACCCTTCAGGTAGTGAAAACGGGAGATCAGATTAGGGGCATCACGGATCAGCTCCTCCGGCGTCAGCGTCAGCGATGCGGCACCACGAATAACCAATTGCTGACGTGTACGGATGCGATCATCCAGATCTACGGCAGTGCGCTCTACCAGTCCCTGCAGGTGCGTCATCTGCAGGCTGCGCAGTTGTTGCTTGCCATCGAGGTAATAAATGCCGGCAACCAATAGGGTCAACCCCCACCCCAGCAGCACACAAAATAGTGCGGCTCTGAATTTCATTGAATTCAGCCTGATCTTACCCCGCACATATCACCTATTTTTATTAATTGGTATAGCGATTAAAATACTCCACAATTATGCAAATAGGAATACATGGCGGTCGAATTAAATGCTCAAGCAATAAAAAACCGCCCATCAGGGCGGTGGTGCAAATAAATGGCGTGAAAACTAATGCCAGCGCGTCTGCTGTTCGGATAATGCAATCCCTGCTTCTTGCATGCAGTCCACCAGATCCTGCCAGCAAGCCTGCCTGTCGGATGCCACATCCGGCACCACCAGCCATGGCGTGCGGGCAATAATCTCTTTGCTTTGCGAACGGCGCAGCGCCACATCATAGCCCTGCAACTCAGGCTGGTACTCAGCCACCGCCTCCAGCTCACGCAAGCTGGCAAGACTGGTAGCAGCAATCGCCACCGTCAGCCCCAAACGTTTTCTGTTCCATGCGCGCACACCGGCTTCCAACGCATCCCAAATCGGCAAAGGCGCAAACAGCTCGGCCTCGCCATACTCCATCTCGCGGCTGATTGCATGCTGCACCAGCGGCATCGCCGCATCCAGCGCCTTGCGCGAGAGCTTGCGCACCTGCTCGTGCCCCAGCACCCCGCGCTCGGCCAGAAACGGAATCCAGGCCAGCACCAGCTGGGCATCCGGCGTCTGGTCGGCGGCCTCAAAGGTGGCGCGCGATGCCTCGGGGTCGGCCGGGGCGAAGTCGCAACCGGCATCCATAATCGGCGCCAGATGCACAAGGCTCTGGCAGGCGCGCTCGTTCAGCATGTCCAGCGTGAAAATGGTGGGCGAAACCCACAAAATGGATTTTTCCGGTACTTCCAGCGCATCGGCCAGCGCCACTTCGACCCGTTCCATCAACGGGTAATGCCACCATACCCCGCCCTTGGCACGCGAGAAAGCAAGCGGTAAAGCCCACAATTCAAACGATGCAAAGCTGCCATCCGGGCGCACCACCTCGGGACGGGCAATCGCGCCCCGTGCCGTTTCGACCAATAATTCGCGCACCGGCGCCTCGGCCAATAGCCCCAGCTGGGCCTCGGTAAACACCGCCTGATCGCCCCCCATCAGCACCTGCTGTACGGCGGCCGTCAGCTGCATGCGCGCCATAGGCTCGGCCAGTGCCTCGCGCGCCTTGTCCATCAGGCCGACAATCGCGGCCTGACGCTCGGCCGGCGGCAAAGGCTCGGTCGGAATCACACGCATTTCGCGCTGCATCGGATTGGCTTCACGCTCGGCATAAGCCTTGTTCAGCCGATCGTACAAGGCCATGGCCTCGTCGCAGATGCGCTGCAAGGCGGCGGCAGTCGGCGGCTCCTCCATGAAATTGAAGTCAAACATGCGCAAACCGCTATTGCAGACATAGTGGGTGATGTTTTCAGCTTCGTCGTATAGCACGGCACTGGCAAAACCCTCCGCTTCACGCCCGGCAAACGGCATATTGTCGTTACCGACCAGACGGCAGATAAAGGCCGGTGCCTCGGTGTGCACGATGTACTCATAAGGCTCCAGCCCCTTGTCGTCGACGGCATCGCCAAAGATAAAGCGGTTGGGAACAAAAGGATCGCCCTTGATGCGTGCGTTGCGGGGATGCGGTTTCATGTGTGACTCGGGACCAGACGGAAATTCAGCCTGCCATTCTACCGCGCCCCAGTGCCGGCGTGTTAGCCATGCGGCGGCGCCAGTGCCCTCGCTCAGCATCCAGCCACAGCACCTGTGCATC